>CAYPXV010000067.1:0-9094 GCA_964414925.1 uncultured Clostridium sp.
GTTTAATCTCGTTTTGAGCCTTGACGGAAGACGTGAAGTTCATGATAAACTGCGTATCACTCCAAACGGCGGCGGTTCATATGACATTATCGTCCCCAAAATGCAAAAGCTTATTGCACAAAGAGGTGATAAGGAGCATTACATAAGAGGTACTTTTACCGCCAATAATCTTGATTTTACCGAGGATGTTAAGGCGATAAGAGATCTTGGCTTTGACCAGATTTCCGTTGAGCCCGTTGTACTTAAAAGCGATGACCCGCTTGCGATTAATGAGTCGAATGTCGATGAAGCTTTGGCGGAATACGATAGACTGCTTGACTACTTTATCGAATGTAAACAGCAGGGGAAAGGCTTTAATTTCTTCCATTTCTATGTTGATATGGAATCTTCTCCGTGCCTTTCCAAGCGAAGTCTCGGCTGCGGTGCGGGTGTTGAGTATGTTGCCGTTTCACCCGACGGGAATATCTATCCCTGCCATCAGTTCGTCGGAAACAAGGATTATTGCCTCGGCAATGTTAAAGACGGTGAACTGAATAACGATATCAGAAATTCTTTTGCAAAATGCAATGTTTTTACAAAGAAAAAGTGCCGTAACTGTTGGGCTAAGTATTATTGCAGCGGCGGCTGTGCGGCGAACGCATACAACCTTAATGCAACTATTACCGAACCGCCCGAAATCAGTTGCAAGCTTTTGAAGAAACGTACCGAAATTGCCATAGGTTTGGCAATGGACAGAAAGAAAAAGGGAGTTTAATATTAGGAGGAAGCTTTGATTTTATTCGAAAAAAGCAAGTATTATACGGACGACTGCCCGTCGGACATGAGATTCGGACTGTCGGGCATAGTCCTTCGTGCGCTTAATGCGCGCGGCTTTAAAGAACCGGCGCAAATCAAAAGCTTCCTTAATCCGTCAATCCGAGACTTTTATGATCCGTTTCTCTTGCCCGATATGGACAAGGCAGTGGAGAGGATTAAGTTCGCCATTGAAAATAGTGAACGTATCTGCGTGTTCGGCGATTACGATGTTGACGGTATATGTTCAACGGCGATGCTCGTTCGTTGCCTTGAAAGACTGAATGCCGATTGTATTTACCATATCCCTCTGCGTAAGGAAGAAGGCTACGGCATGAGTTCCTCGGCCGTAAAAAAACTTGCCGAACAAAATGTTAAACTCATTATAACCGTCGATAACGGCATATCCGCTATTGACGAAATAGCCGCCTGCTATGACCTCGGAATCGATGTTATAGTAACGGATCACCATATTCCTTCGGAACGATTGCCGAAATGCGAAGCAGTCGTTTGTCATACGGTCAGTCATAGCCACTATCCTGCCGCCACGCTATGCGGTGCAGGCATTGCATTTAAACTCATCCATGCGCTTATCGGCTTGGAAGGTGCAATGGAATATGTGGATCTTGCGGCACTTGCAACGGTGGCGGATGTTGTGCCGTTGACAGGTGAAAACAGAATTATCGTCAAGTTCGGTCTCGATGCACTGAACAGAGGTGCTTGCGTTCCCGGCTTGAACCGTATGCTTAATTCCATTCCGGGACTTCACAGACCCTTTGATTCGTTCAGCGTCGGGTTTACCATAGCTCCGAGACTCAATGCGTCGGGCAGAATGAGCGATGCCTCATTAGGCGTTAAATTGCTGCTAACGGATGATACTTCCCTTATGGATGAGATAATCCGAGAGCTTGAAAATCTCAATACAAAGCGTAAAGCCGAAGAAGCTAATATCCTCTCCTCGGCTGTTACGATGCTTGACGGAGTGAATCTTTCAAATGTACGCATAATAGCTTTAAAAAGTGAGAAATGGAATCCCGGCGTAATAGGCGTTGCCGCTTCAAGAATATCGGAGATGTTCTATCGCCCCGTTATCCTGTTCTCGGAGTCGGACGGTATGCTCAAAGGTTCGGCAAGGTCGATTGACGGAATCAATATTCATTCAGCTTTGAGTAAACACAGTCATTTGTTTGAACGCTTCGGCGGTCATGCAAAAGCTGCCGGAATCAATATGTCTGCGGACAAATTCGATAAGTTTAAGTCCGAACTCGAATTATCGCTCGGACAGGATTATGATAATTCGCTCTTTATTCCCAGAAAACGTTATGAGTTTGACATAACACTCAATGAAGTAAATATTAATTTAGTCAGGGAGCTGGAACGTCTTGCGCCTTTTGGAGAGGGAAATCCTTCACCGATATTCAGAGCAAAAAATCTTGTAGCTTCCGATGTGCGCAGGTTTGGCGCAAAACAGCAGCATGTTCGCCTGAACGTTTCGGACAATGGGGTTGATTCGTTTGAATCCGTTTGGTTTAGCGGCGGAGTTAACTTCGAAAGACTTATCTGCGGCGATACGCTGGATATGATCTTTACCATCGAACAAAATAGGAGAGCTTACGGCGATCCGCTTCAGTTCAGAGTAATCGCAGCCAATAACGAGCTTCCTACGGATATAGATGCCTGCATGGAAAACGCAATGCCAAGATTTTGCTCTGCGTTTATAGAAAATAATTGCTACAATCGTAAAAATCCCATGTTGAATAATGAGGTTGTTCCGATTGATATAGCAAAAATGTCCGAGGAAAATCTTGCGGGACTACTGATTCTTGCATTTTCACCATCTGCCGCAGCCGACGCTATAGCGCAAATAAAGAAAAATAACGCAGTCAATATCGATGTCTGCTATACGCAAATGGTGGAATCCGCAAAGCATACGAACACTTTGATAATCGCTCCGATGATTTATCTGCTGCCTAAGTCAGGCTATGACAAAATCGTGTTTTACGATGTGCCGTGCAATGAGGGCGTTTATTCGACGGTTCGTTCACTGTACCCCAATGCAGTGTTCTATTTCAATATAAAAAAATTCGACGGATTCGGTTCTGTAGCAAAACGTTTCGATTGCAGACGCGAATTTTTAGGTTCAACCTTTAAAAACATCGAGGCAAAACTTAAAATAAGACCGTATTCATATGCAGAACTTATTGAAAGGTGTGCCGATGAGATGGGTGTTTCCAATTATCTTATCGAGTTTGCGGTCGCTGTGTTCTTTGAACTTGATTTTATACGTTGCGATGAAAACTGCGCTATAGTTAATTCACCGGAAATTAAATGCAGAAGGCTTGCCGAAAGTCCTCTGTATTCGGAAATATTAAATTTATCAAATTTCGACAAATAAAAATGGGAGGCAATTTATGCGTCAGGACAGAAAAAAAATGAGTGTTGAAGAACTGGAAAGAACCATCAGGTCAATTCCCGATTTCCCCAAAGAAGGAATCCTTTTTAGGGATATAACAACTTTGCTGAAAAACGGTGAAGCCTTTTCAAACCTTGTTGAAATGTTGGCGGATGAGCTTCGTCCTTATGACGTTGATATCATCCTTGCCCCCGAAGCCAGAGGCTTTATGATCGGTGCGGCTGTGGCTTATGAACTTGGCAAGGGTTTTGTTCCCGCAAGGAAAAAAGGTAAACTTCCGTGCGAAACGGCAAGAGTAATGTATGACCTTGAATACGGTCAGGACTGCCTTGAAATTCATGCCGATGCGATTAAACAGGGTATGAAGATTGCCATAGTCGATGACCTTTTGGCAACAGGCGGTACAGCACAGGCTATTGCAAAACTTGCTGCCGACAGAGGCGCAAGCGTGGAAGCTGCCGGCTTTGCAATAGAATTAACGGATCTTGAAGGAAGGAAGGCACTTTCGGGTATACCGATTTGCTCCATTATTAAATATTAAGCCTTTATGAGAAAGGGAAAGCATGGATAAGTTATTGGCATTATGTGAAAAAGAATATGACCGAGAAAAGGTTGAGCTGGTAAAAAAGGCTATTGATTTTGCCAAGCAGGTTCATGCTGACCAAAAAAGGGAGTCCGGTGAACCGTACTACATCCACCCCGAAGCGGTTGCGCTTATTTTGCTTGAGCTTCATATGGATGCTAATATGGTCATTGCAGGACTGTTACATGATACTGTAGAAGACGGTGAAGATATTACCGTCGAAATGATTGCGGAAATGTTCGGCGATGATATAGCCGGCATGGTCAGTGCAGTTACTAAGCTCACTAAATCCAACCTCACGGGTATGCTCGATAGGTCGGACAGACAGGCGGAAAATTTAAGGAGAATGTTCCTCTCCATCGCCCGAGATGTTCGAGTGGTTATTATTAAGCTTGCCGACAGACTGCATAATGTCCGCACATTGGGATATTGCAAGAAAGAAAAACGTCTGCGTAAAGCAAGAGAAACATTGCGTGTTTATGCCCCGCTCGCCGATAGATTCGGTATGGGTGCAATAAAATGCGAACTTGAAGATAAATGTTTCAGTTTCCTTTTGCCCGAGGAGTTTAGAAGATTGGAATCGCTTATAGGCTCTAAACAGGAGGAACAGCTCGCTCTGCTAAAAAAGGCACAGAGACAAATAGAAATCGAACTTGAAAAAAACAATATCAAGTTTGAAATCAGCGGTAGACGTAAGCATATTTACAGCACATACCGTAAGCTTGTAACCAAGAACTGTACTTTGAACGAGATTTATGACCTTGTTGCACTTAGAGTAATAGTCGGTTCAATAAACGATTGTTACTCCGTTTTGGGCATTATTCATCAGCTCTGGAGACCTATGCCCGGCAGAATCAAGGACTACATTTCCGCTCCCAAAACCAACGGGTATCGTTCGCTGCATACTACGCTCTTCAGTGAACAGGGTATGCCTTTTGAAGTCCAGATACGAACCTATGAAATGCATCAAACGGCTGAATACGGTATTGCGGCACATTGGATGTACAAGCAAGGACATACGGAGCTTGAAGATATCGAAGCAAACCTCGATTGGCTGCGTGAACTTGTGGCATATGATAACGAAGCAAACTCCTCTGCCGAATATGTTAATAATGTTCAGCATGATTTCTTCTCCGATTATGTTTTTGCTTTAACACCTAAAGGTGATATTATCGACCTTCCCGTAGGTTCTACCCCCATTGACTTTGCCTACAGGATTCACTCCAAAGTCGGCGACCATGTTCATCATGTACTCGTAGGTAATTCCATGGTAAAGCTTGATTATAAGCTTAAGACGAATGATGTCGTCACTATAGTTACCGCCGAAAACTCAAAGCCCAGTATTAATTGGCTAAGCTTTGTTAAAACAAACCAGGCAAAATCCAAGATTAAACAGTTCCTTAAAAAGGAAAACGTTGAGGAAAATACTGCACGCAGCAGGGATATGTTAAGCGAAGCGGCAAGACGACAGGGCTACAGACTTGCGGATATTGTCAAACAGGACTTTGTCGGTGATATAGTTAAAAAACTTAATTTCCAAACGCTGGAAGATGCTTACGCCGCAATCGGATACGGCGGCTTGAGCGTTAATGCTCTGCTCCATCCCTTCTTGCAGGAATACTCAAAGCTCAGAAAGTCTGTAAAGCAAGACTTACAACAGCATAACGAAGGAAATGGCGATGAAAATCAGTCATCGACAGAACTTTCGGGTCGTCTTGTTCATATGGTAGGTCTCGACTCCGATGTCGGATATCATTTCTGCCGTTGTTGTACGCCCGTTTACGGTGACCCGATAATAGGTTATGTCACCCGCGGAAGGGGTGTTTCTATCCATAAGGCAAGCTGTACAAACGCAAGGGCTTTGATGCGTGATATCGATAGAATTGTCGAAGTAGAATGGGCTGACAATGCCAAAACCAAATTTCCCGTGACAATTCTTATTCATGCCATTGACAGAGAAGAACTTCTGCTTGATATCAGCCGTACAATCATTGACTTGAAAGTCAACCTCCGTCGCTTGACAACTAAAAGCCTTGATGAAAAAACAGGTGTACTCGTTTTTGATGTTGGGTTTGAGGTTAATAACACGGAACAGCTTGCAATTATTATGAACTCTATCAGTAATGTCAACGGTGTATCAAGTGTTGAAAGGGAGAACTGATACATGAAAGCAGTTGTACAACGTGTTCTGAACGCTTCCGTTACCGTGGATGATTCCATAGTGGGGAAAATCGATAGGGGATTACTCGTGCTTGTCGGCATTGAACCCGATGATGCACAGTGCGATATCGATTACATTGTAAAAAAATGCGTCGGACTTCGTATCTTTGAAGATGAATCCGAAAAAATGAATTACTCTGTCGTTGATGTCAAGGGTGAAATTCTACTCGTTTCACAATTTACTCTGCTCGGTGACGCCCGAAAGGGATTCCGTCCAAGCTTTACCGCCGCCGCATCCCGTGATGTGGCAATACCTGTCTTTGAAAAACTCGTTGAACAGTTCAAAGACAAGGTTTCTACGCAGACGGGGATCTTCGGTGCGGATATGAAGGTGTCTTTGATAAACGATGGTCCCGTAACAATCCTTTTGGATAGCAGACGCTTATATTGAGGTTATTATGAATTTAATTTGCAAACCTACAGGTCCGCTTGCGGCTAATACTTACATTATTTGGAACGACAATTCAACCGATGCCGTTGTAATTGACCCTGCTTCATCACGCGGGGTGATTTCTCTTTTGCGTGAAAATAATCTTAATTGTTCGGCTATATTGATTACCCACGGTCACTTCGACCATATTATGGGTGTAGCAGAATTGAAAAAGTCAGAAAATGCAACGGTCTATATGAACGAGTTGGAGGCAGATGCTTTAATGGGCGGTGAACATTCACTTGCACATATGGGCGGAGTGCTGGTTAATAAAACCACGGCAGATGTTTTGCTGTCTGACGGAATGAGATTTAATGTCGCAGGTTTCGATTTTCTCTGTGTTCATACTCCGGGTCATTCCCCGGGTAGTACCTGCTTTGTCTTGGAAAAAGAACGCATCATCTTTTCCGGCGATACTCTGTTTCGCTTGAGCGTCGGAAGAACCGACTTCGATGGCGGTAGTTCGAAACAGCTTTATAATTCTATCGCTTCAAAACTTTTTGCCCTCAGTGGCGATTATCGTGTGCTTCCGGGTCATGACAGGGAAACCTCTCTGGACTTTGAACGTAAGCATAACCCCTTTATCAGAAACGGAGGCTTCGATTTCTAATGCGTTTGTTTACCAACAGGCAGGATTTTTATAACGATATCTCCGAGGAAATCCGTCTTTTCATTGCGTCCGAGGAAATTGTCCTCACAGATGATATCTCCGATTCCGATTTGACGGTTATTCTTGACGTAAAAAACGATTGCTTCTGTGCGGATGCTTTTTATTTGACCGAACAGCGTTCATTTTATTACGCTTATAAGTCCGAATACGATGGCTCGTCTGTACTGGTCGAAAAACGTCTTGCAAAACGTGCAATTAAAATTGCCGTTTTCAGATGCCTCAAATCCGCTTACCCTTCGGCTAATCTTCCCTGGGGCTCTCTTACGGGTATACGTCCTACCAGATTGTGGCGTGAGCTTGTGTCGTTAAACGGCTTGTCTCAAGCTCGCTCGATTATGCTCGATTCATTCGATGTATCAACTGAAAAATTGCAGCTCGCAGATGAAATCGTTTCATATCAGTTGCCGATTTTATCTTCAATTGCTCCCAACGATGTGGATATCTATGTGGGTATCCCGTTTTGTAAAACCCGTTGTCTGTATTGCTCATTTGCGTCACAACTTAGAACACCTAAGACGGATATGTCCGCATATCTTCAGGCACTTAAACGTGATATCTCCCTGGGTGCGCAAATGGTAAGCGACAAAGGACTTAACGTTCGTGCCGTTTATATGGGAGGCGGTACTCCGACTATACTGACGGCGGCAGAACTTGAAGAACTGATTTTACATGTTAAGAAGGAATATGCCGTTAAATCAGGTACGGAGTTTACCGTTGAAGCAGGTCGCCCCGATACTATAACAGAGGAAAAGCTAAGGCTTATTCGTGATTTGGGTATCACCAGAATATCAATCAATCCTCAAACCATGTGCGATGCTACACTTAAAGCCGTCGGTCGTGACCACTCCTGTAACGATATTATCGACTGCTTCCATATGGCAAGAGGTTTGGGCTTTGACTGCATTAATATGGATCTTATTGCGGGCTTGCCGGGTGAAAATGTAGATTCTATGCTTAATTCGGTTTCTCAATTGGCTAAACTTGATCCCGACTGCTTAACCGTTCATACTCTGGCTATTAAACGTTCTTCTGTACTGCATGAACATCTTGGCAGTTTTACCCTTCCCGATGTTCGTGAGGTCGATAAAATGACCAAAGTCGCTGCCGATGCCGCAAGAAATATGGGCATGATTCCTTACTATATGTACAGACAAAAATACATGGCAGGTAATCTTGAAAATGTCGGTTATTCATCACCCGATAAAATCTGTGTTTACAATATCGATATGATGGAAGATGTTTTAAGCATTATCGCTCATGGTGCAGGTGCTATGTCAAAGCGTGTTTTCAATGAGGGCGGCAGAATCGAACGTGTCCCTAATCCCAAAGATATCTCAACCTATATCGCTAAAATCGATAAAATAAATTCCGAACGAGTAAATGTCTGGAATATTTGATTTCAAAACAAAAACATCGGGCATAAATTTCGCCCGATGTTTTATTAATTATTCCGTTAGGAATTTTCGTAGAGTTCGTGTGGATCAGGATAGCCTTGTTCGCAATATTGCGCATAAAACCATTCCGCTATGCGCAAGATCTTCCATTGACCGTCAACTTTAACCAAAATGCAAATATGATCGGCATGGGCGTGATAATCATATTCACCGTAGCCCTTCGCCTTCTCTTCCAGACAAACAAAATATGATTTCACAAGGGAGTCGTCCTCTAAATAATCCGGCATTGGCAAATTATTTTTTGAAACTCCGTAACGCTCCCAATTTAAGATATTTTTGTCCGCAAAGTCATTGCTAATTTCGTGAATAAAATTAATCTTACAATACCCGAATCTTGCAAAGTCTGTGCCGTTTTCAATCATTAATGCCACGTATTCCTCGGTGAAGTTTAAACGATAATCAACCAAATCGTAATAATTTCCTTCATTCATGCATTGATAATTGTTAAAAATCAATTGTTCAAATTCGTCACGGGGCTTATAAGCTTCCGGTTCGGGTGTAGGTGAAGCAGGTTCTTCGGTCACTACCGGTT
>CAYPXV010000068.1:0-9092 GCA_964414925.1 uncultured Clostridium sp.
CAGCAAATTTTGCTGCGTGCTCTGCTTCTTCAAATGCCGCTTTTTCCCAATAAAGACCGATTTCGGGATAGCCTTCTCTGTGCGCAACTCTTGCCATTGCAAGATACATACCGACTTCGCAACATTCACCATTGAAGTTTGCACGTAAATCCTCCATGATATCTTCGGGAGCACCTTGTGCAACACCTACAACATGCTCTGCTGCCCAGCTCATATCAGAGCTTTGCTCCAAAAACTTGGAAGCGGGGGCATGACATTGAGGGCAAAATTCGGGTGCAACTTCACCCGTGTGAACATAACCGCATACTGAACAAACAAACTTTTTCATTCTTTTATCCTCCAAAATAATATTAATGAGCTGAACATTCAGCACATATAACTTTCATCGTGACCTCATATGAAAGAACTTTGATACCATTCATGTTAGTAATTATATTCTTCAAATCGTCAGTCGAAAAATCAATGACTTTACCGCACTTAACGCAAAGCATATGTCCATGTGGATGCAAGGTTTTATCAAATCGGTCAGGTTCACCGGGAATAGATATTCTTAATATCTCACCGGCATCAACCATCAAACTTAAATTCCTATAAACGGTGCCCAAAGCAATGGAGGGCATTTCACGCTTAGCTTCTTCATATATCTCCTCTGCAGTAGGATGTATGCAAGAAGCATTTACTATGTTATAAATTAATTTCCTCTGCTTGGTCATTAACCGCACCTCATTTTAGGATTAGTTCTTGTTCTTATTATAGCATCAAACATTAATTTGTCAAGCCTTTTTTTAAATATTATTTTAAAGCATATCCGTCGGATTTATGTCTATTCCTTTGAAGGTTTCATCAGCAATAGAATCCGCAAAAGAATAAATCGTGTTTATAACAGTTGCGGTATTTGACGATCTAAGCAATTTAATAATCACGGAAAAACGAAATTCATTATTGCGTTTTCTTATCGGGGCAGCTCCGGAAGAAACGAAAATCAATTCCTTCTCGGCGTTAATCGTTCTAAGCTTATCCAAAATAAGCTTAGAAATATCAGCTTCGAACCTATCACATACATTGCATGCATTATTTTCATCAGCGGAAACAAACATCGCTCTGATAAAAATAGCAAAAGGCGGAGCTAATGTACGCATTCTGTCTTGGATTTCAAGCTTGAAAAACTGTTTGTAATTATGATTTTTGCATAGTCTGATTGCACGGTGTTCCGGGGCATTGGTTTGTATAACAACCGTTCCCGGTTTCTCGGCTCTACCTGCACGACCTGCAACCTGAGTCAACAATTGAAAAGTTCGCTCGCTGCTCCTGTAATCGGAATAAAAAAGTGAAGAATCCGCAAAAACAACACCGACAAGCGTTACATTGGGAATATCCAGACCTTTGGCTATCATCTGCGTGCCGATTAATATTTCCGCTTCGCCCGATGAAAAGCTGTTAAGTATATCTCGATGTGAATTTTTTCCTGTGGTGGTATCGGTGTCCATCCTCAAAGTTGTTACATTCGGGAAAAATTTCTTTAACTGTTCTTCTACCTGTTCAGTTCCAACACCTGTATATTTAATATAAGGTTGCGAACATGAAGGACAGATTTTAGGCATCTCAAAATATGCCCCACAATAGTGGCAGCGTATTGTATTATCATATTTGTGATACGTAAGAGCTACATCACAATTTGGACAATTAAAAACAAATCCGCAAGCTCTGCATTCGGCATGAGAAGAATAGCCCCTTCGGTTAAGAAATAGAATCACCTGTTCTTTTCTGTCTATGCACTCGGTTATCTTTTTTATCAGAAGCGAGGAGAAAATACTGTCGTTACCACTTAAAAATTCTTTTCTCATGTCAACGATGTCAACTCGAGGGAGTGGGACATTATTAATGCGATTAGGCATTTGTGCCAAAACATACAACCCCTTTTTAGCTTTATAATAATCTGCGAGAGAGGGTGTTGCACTTGCCAAAATAAGTTTCGCACCGGTAATTGCTGCACGTCTGACAGCCACTTCTATTGCGGAATATTTAGGTGTAATTTCCGATTGATAACTCGGTTCATGTTCTTCGTCAATGATAATCAGCTTTAAATCTTCAATCGGAGCAAATATCGCAGACCTTGCGCCGACAACAACCTTAGCTTTATTAAGCCTGATCCTTCGCCATTCATCATATCGCTCACCGTCACTCAAATGGCTATGCAGTACTGCCACGGAATCACCGAACCTTGCCCTGAACCTGTCCGTTGTTTGCGGAGTTAGAGAAATTTCCGGAACGAGTACAATAGCCCCTGCACCGATTTTAAGAATTTTATCTATTGCACGAAGAAAAACTTCCGTCTTTCCGCTTCCTGTTATTCCATGTAATAGCATACATTTTCCGTCGTTGATGGAATCTAAAGTATTAAGAACCTCTACTTGGTCAGGTGTCAACGGTGGCGGAATCGAAGAGTCAACTTTTATATCCGCAAAAGGATTTCTGAACGTTACCTTATCCGCCTCAACCAATATTCCTTTAGAGACCAGCGAATTAATTGCCGAGCCTGCATTTGGAATATAGGCACATATATCGGTTGCGCTCATTTCTATCTTTGATTCAGACAATAAATCAAAGATTTCCAATTGCTTCGGAGATCGAGGTGTTCCGTCTTTTTTTAAGAAAGACAGACGAACCTGATTTAAATCAAGGTTATCGGAAATTTTTAATGTTCTAATAGTTTTTTCTTTAATTTTCGAACCACGCAATTTAGCGGGTAACATAACCCTCAATGCTGCAACCTTTGTGCAATGATATGCTTTTGCGATCCACTCCGCAAGTTTCAATTGATCCGGTAAAAAAACAGTATAGGGGTCTATTCTTCGGGCTATTTTTTTTATAGCCATGTTTGTTTGCGTGTTTGCAGTAAGTTCGATAACATAGCCCTCAACAATTTTATTTCCCTTTCCGAAAGGCACGAGTACACGATGTCCCGGTCTAATTTCCATATCTTCGGGAATTGCATATGTAAAGAGACGATCGACATTTGCATTTGGTACGTCAACAATTATTCTTGCAAACATAAAAATAACCTCTGAATTTAAAAGGGAATGTTCATACAAACCCGAAGGCAAACATCCCCTTTTGCTATTTATTTTTCTGAGTTTTGATAATATTCAGCAGGAAAATTAATTTTTAAATCTCCTTTATAAAGTTCTTCAACTGCCTGTGCTACCGGTTTTTCGGTTGTTGATTTATTTGAACTTTGTATTTGTCTTGCTCGTTTTGATACTACCGAGACCAACATATAGCGGCATCCGGCCTTGTTTTCCAGCTCAACTACCGGAGGGCGATTCATTGGATTATTCATAGATTCTTTCTCCTTTATTTACAGATTTTCATTTAATAAAGCTTCAATAGTCGCATTGTTATATGCGGACTTGCATTTAACACTTTTAATAATATCTTCAAGTGCGGAAACGGCATCTTCAAGCTTATCGTTTACAATAACGTAATCGTACTTTTCGGCATAGGAAATCTCGACTTTACATTCGGCAAGTCTTCTTTCGATTGCCTCGGCTGTTTCGGTATTTCTGCCTATAAGACGATTTTTCAACTCGCAAAGCGACGGAGGCAAAATAAATACCGTAACCGCATCGGGCATATTGGACTTTACCTTCATTGCACCCTGAACGTCAATATCCAGCAAGACATTAATACCGTTTTCGATTTTTGACATTACATACTCTTTAGGCGTACCGTAGCGGTGTTTCCCGAACACGCACATATATTCGAGAAATGCATCGTTTTTTATCATCTCATCGAATTGTTCATCCGTCTTATAAAAATAGTTAACACCTTCCGCTTCGCCGCTACGCATCGGTCTTGTTGTTGCAGAAACAGAGAAACAAAAGTCATCATGTTTTCTTAACAACTCCGAGCCCACAGTTCCTTTACCTACGCCCGAAGGACCGGACAAAACAAGTAATAATCCTTTTTTATTCATATTAACAAGCTACTCCAAATTCTGTATTTGCTCACGCACTTTTTCAAGTTCAGCCTTAGCCGCAATGACATAAGTGCTTATTGCTTCGTCATTCGCTTTTGAACCGATTGTATTGAATTCTCTGTTCATCTCCTGAACGACGAATTCGAGTTTTCTACCTATTGCTTCGTCTGAATTCAGCAGCGATTTTGCAGCACCTATATGACTGTTAAGTCTCACCAGTTCTTCATCAATATTTACTTTATCGGCAAAAACGGCTAACTCGGTTGCCAATCTTGCCTGATCAACCTCTATATCGTTCAGTAAGGATTCAATTCTTGCTTGAAGATTATCCCAATAATTTTTTACAACGATCGGAGCCTGTTCTAAAATAGATTCCCTTATGCTCGAAATTGTATCAAGTCTCATAAGTAAATCTTTACACAGATTCATTCCCTCGTTTTTACGCATCAAAAGCATTTCATCACAAGCACCGTTAAGTGCTTCCGCTATCAAATCAAGGAGTGCTTCCCTATCGTCTTCAAGCTCTACTATTTGCGTCACATCGGGTAGTCTGAGAACATCCGAAAGCATTAAGTTATCCTCAATACCACATTCTTTTGAGGCAGCTCTTGCAGCCGACAGATATGAATTCAGTAATGCCGCATCTATAATAACCGTCCTCGAATCGTTACGCAGATTCCGATAAGTGAAAAAAACATCAATATGTCCTCTTGAAAAACGTTTTGATAATATCTTTCGAATAGTATCCTCGGCAAAGCTGAAAGAACGAGGCATACGGAATGCAATGTCAAGGAAACGATGATTTACCGATTTCAGTTCTACTGTTAACTCTCTTCCATCGGAGCTAACCGAAAAACGACCAAATCCGGTCATGCTATTCATCAGTCCATTACCTCCCAGTAAGTATTTTACATTTCAAACAATTATATCACAAACAAGGAAAAAATAAAAGAGGGCAAATTAAGTTCTTTTCATCCTCAAATGCAATAAAAAGAACCCGAACAAACATTTTTACATTTGTTCGGGTTAAATGAGTCTTGTTTACTTATTCAGCAACGATTTTACTTCGGCTACAACATTTTCAACCGTAAAGCCGAATTTTTCGAATAAGATGTTTCCGGGAGCTGATGCACCAAAGCTATGCATTGAAATAATCTTTCCATCAAGACCGACGTATTTATACCAAGAATTTCCACCCAAAGCTTCAATTGCGACCCTGCTTCTGTTAGAAGCGGGCAGAACGGACTCTTTGTATTCCTCTGTCTGAGCGTCGAAAAGTTCCATGCAAGGTACGGAGACAACTCTTGTGGCAATGCCGTCGTTTTCAAGTGCTTCTGCGGAATTTAGTGCTAAAGTAAGTTCCGAGCCTGTTGCCATAATAATCACGTCGGCAACGGGAGCATTTTCCTTTTTAACGATGTATGCGCCCTTAAGAGTGCCTTCCCCGTTTGTAGGTTCAAGCTGCGGCAATGATTGCCTTGATAAAAACATCATAGCAGGAGCATGCAATTCCATTGCGGCGGCATAACAGGCGGCAGTTTCCTTTCCGTCAGCGGGTCTGAATACATAGGTATTCGGAGTGGCACGGAACATATCCAATTGTTCAATGGGTTGATGGGTCGGGCCATCCTCGCCTACTCCGATACTGTCATGGGTCAATACAAAGACGATACCGAGTTTCATCAAAGATGCCAATCTGGCGGCAGGCTTGATATAATCGGAGAATACCGCAAATGTTGCGGCAAAAGGCTTAAGACAACCATACAGTGCAATTCCGTTACAGATATCAGCCATAGCAAATTCTCTTACACCAAAATGAATGTTCATTCCCTCAGGCGTGCCGGGCGAAAAATACTCCTTTCCTTTCAGTTCGGAATTATTGGAAGGAGCAAGGTCTGCGCTGCCTCCGAACATTACCGGAATTTTTTCCGCCAGTCTGTTTAAGATTTTACCGGAGCATTGCCTTGTAGCAAGTTTTGCAGTGTCAAAATACATAAAATCTTTATCATTCACGAGTGATTGTGGATCAACGTATTCTCCGTTGAAAGCCTGCAAAAGTTCTTTATACTGCTCGGAGAACTCGTCGGCAAATGAATCCAGCATTTTCGAATAAGCCAAATTCCTGCTATCATTTTCTTCAAGTATTAAAGAAAGATGCTCCTTTACCTCTTGAGGAACCGTAAAAGGTTCGTAATCCCAACCAAGTGATTTTTTCCATGCGTCAATATTCTCTGCTCCAAGCGGAGAACCATGAGAAGATGCAAGACCTTCTTTGGGAGTGCCATGGGCAATTTTAGTATTTACGATTATAAGTGTAGGTTTATCGGAACACTGCTTAGCAGTCTTTATAGCACAACGGATTGAATCGATATCTTCACCATCCGCAACGTTAATTACGTTCCAGCCGTAGCTTTCAAAACGCAAAGCGACATCCTCTGTAAACGCTATATCGGTACTTCCTTCTATCGTAATTCTGTTACTATCGTAAAGAGCAATGAGCTTATTAAGCTTTTGTGTGCCTGCCAAAGAAGCAGCTTCACTTGCCGCACCTTCCATCATGCAGCCGTCACCCATTAAGACATAAGTATAATTATCGAAAATTGAATATTTTGAATTATTGAACAGCGCAGCACAGTGGCGTTCCGCCATAGCCATTCCTACAGCCATTGCAAATCCCTGTCCTAACGGACCTGTAGTTGCTTCTATTCCGATTATATTTCCGTATTCGGGGTGTCCTGCTGTTTTACTTCCCCATTGACGGAAATTTTTAATGTCATCAATGTTAACATCATAACCAAATAAGTTCATAAGAGAGTACAGGAGCATCGATGCATGTCCGGCACTGAGAATAAATCTATCTCTCCCAAGTGTATACATGCTATTAAGCTCGCAGTCACAGCTGCTGCGGTGCTTCATTTGCTCAAATATCGCAAGAGCCATGGGAGCAGCTCCTATAGCAAGACCCGGATGTCCACTCTTTGCTTTCTCAATCGCATCCGCAGAAAGGGTTCTTATTGTGTTAACGGTTAAGGTGTCAATTCTATTCATGTTCCCTCCAAAATGAAATCATGCTTTTGTCGGTTAAACCGCACTCCTATTTTACCGCTCTTTCATTTACTTTACAAGGTATGCTTCGATATATATTGTTGAAGTTGGCAAGATCAATTCAAATGCTCATTGCACGAATAATATATATTTGCATCTGTAATTATTATGGTTTAAAAATTTGTAAATAAGTGTTATACTTAATTAGGGTTTAATATTACTCTGTACACATTCATCCGTGAATAAATAAAAGTGGAGGTATCCCAGTGAAAAAGAGCTATTCAGAAAAGGAGTTAAACGATAACTTACTTTTTCTCAATCAACTTTCAAAAACATTCCCAACGGTTCAATATGCAATGACTGAGATAGTGAACCTCAGTTCTATCCTTGCTTTACCGAAACCCACCGAACATTTTATGAGCGATCTGCATGGACAGGGTGATGCTTTCGAGCACATTCTTAACAATGCCTCCGGCGTTATCAGGAATGAGATTGAACGTCTGTTTGCCAATACTCTTACCTATGACGAAAGAGAAACTCTCGCCACGATAGTCTACTACCCCAAACAGAAGATTGCGCTGGAGTTGAAAGATGTCGAAAACACTAACTCATGGTACAAGTACACCTTGAGGAATCTTATCACGCTCGGTAGGAAGATAAGCAGCAAATACACTCGTTCAAAACTTCGCAAGTCGCTTGATCCGAGCTATGCCTACATCATAGAGGAACTATTGACTGCAAGAGTTAATTTCCATGATCTTGATGCCTATTATGATGAAATATTCGACTCAATCATACGTCATGATTATGCGGATCAGGTTATTGTAGCACTTACAGATGCTATAAAGAAACTTTCCGTTGACAGGTTGCACATCGTCGGCGATATCTACGACCGTGGAACGGAGCCGCATAAGATCATTGATTTGCTGTTAAAACACCCCTCTGTTGATATTCAGTGGGGCAACCATGATATCCTTTGGATAGGTGCTGCATTAGGTGAAAAAACGTGCATATCCGGTGTTTTGACCAACAGCTTCCGTCATAACAATCTGGATTTGATTGAAAATGTTTATGGCATCAATTTGCGTCATTTGCTCATGTTCGCACAATCAACATATAAAAATGCGCTTGCATTCCGTCCCAGGAAGACAAGTCATGATGATTATTATAATGATCCCGAAGTTAATATCAGGGCAAAGCTGCACAAGGCAATCTTTGTAATCATGCATAAATTAGAGGGGCAGTTAATAATGAGGAACCCCTACTACGGTCTTGATCACAGGTTGTTCCTTGATACACTTGACCGTGTAAACTCAACAATAACCATCGACGGCATAGTCTATCCTATTAAAGATGCAGACTTCCCCACGATTAATCCCGATTGCCCGTACGAGCTTACCGATGAAGAAGAATCCATTATCAATGAATTGCAGTATTCATTCGTCAACAGCTCTGTCCTTCAGAGGCATATTAAGTTCTTCATGGACAAAGGTTCGTTGTATCTTGTATCTAACAACAACCTTATGTATCATGCTCTTGTTCCTCTTAATGCAGACGGAACATTTAAGCAAGTAAATCTGGGCGATGGTATAGGCAGGAGCGGTAAGGCTCTGTTTGACTATATTGATTCCGAAGTAAAGCGTTTGTACTTTGCAAAGCCGTCGGAAAGAAAAGTTAACGAGCTTGATTTGATGTGGTATTTGTGGTGCGGTCCCGATTCTCCGTTCTTTGGTAAGAACAAGATGACTACCTTTGAACGAGTTGAAATAGACGACAGCAAGTCACATAAAGAAAAACGTAATGCTTATTACAATTATCAAGACACGAAAGATCTGGCTGTTCGCATATTGAATGAATTCGGTATAACGGATACTGAACGTGCTGTTATTGTTAACGGTCATATACCTGTTGAAAAGATAAACGGCGAAAACCCCATAAAGGCCGAAGGCAATTTGATCGTTATCGATGGTGGATTTTCCAAATACTATCAGAAGACAACCGGTATTGCAGGTTACACTCTTGTTTACGATTCAAGAGGACTTTATATCGTTGCACATGAGCCGTTTAT
>CAYPXV010000069.1:0-9084 GCA_964414925.1 uncultured Clostridium sp.
GCCCTAATGTCATCAACTCCATGAAATATTTCTGTGAAAACGCACCACAGTATCATATTGCCTGCGCAGGTTCTCTACTTGGTATTGCTTTGGCGAAACCTGCATCATTCCCCGTGGGCAAAGTCAATTTCATGCAGATTAACCCCATGACGTTCTCCGAATTTTTGATTGCAAACGGTGACGAAAACCTTAATGCATATTTGGAAAGTATCGATACAATCGAACCTGTTCCCGATGCGTTTTTCAACCCGCTGTATGAAAAATTAAAGATGTACTACGTTACGGGCGGCATGCCCGAATCCGTTCTTATGTGGACAAAGGAGCGTAATATTCCCGCCATGCAGCAAGCTTTGTCCGACATAATCAATGCTTATGAACGTGATTTTGCGAAGCATCCCGATGTCAGTGAGTTTCCGAAAATTTCCATGGTTTGGAATTCCATCCCTTCCCAATTGGCAAAGGAGAACAAGAAATTCCTTTACAAGGTTGTCAAAGAGGGTGCAAGAGCCCGTGAATATGAGAACGCTCTGCAATGGCTTATAGATGCTCGACTGGTTCACAAAATCTATCGCAGCACTGCTCCTTCTCTACCCATTGCGGCATATGACGACCTCTCTGCTTTTAAGCTTTACTTGGCAGATGTGGGTCTGCTCCGCCGTCTGTCGCAGTTAGCTCCGACCGCATTCGGTGAAGGTAATCGTCTGTTCACCGAATTTAAGGGTGCGTTGAGCGAAAATTATGTACTGCAATCGTTGCTTGCTCAATTTGAGGTTGTCCCCCGTTACTGGACACAAACCAATCCTCCGTATGAAGTGGACTTCCTGATTCAAAGGGAAAACGATATTTTCCCCGTCGAAGTCAAATCCGAGGCTAATACTGCCGGCAAAAGTTTGAAGAAATTCAAGGAACTGTTCCCTGATAAGGTAAAACTGCGTATTCGTTTCTCTTTGAATAATTTAAAGTTGGACGATGATGTGCTGAACATTCCTCTTTTTATGGCAGATCATGCTGACAAATTAATAGGTTTGGCATTAAAGAATTGAACTTCGTCCGACTCTTCATAACCAACGGCTGCTGCAAAAACAATTGCAACAGCCGTATTTTAGCATTAATCACTTACCCAGCAGCATATTGCCGAGCATATTTAAAAACTTTTTTATGTTTTCCTTATTTGAGAAGTAATAAATACGGTTGCCCTCCGCCTGAGAAAATATCAAGCCGTTTGATTGAAGCTTATTGATGTGGTGAGACACGGTGTTGGGTGAAAGTCCCAGATGCTCCGCAAGCTCCGAACCGTATGCTTTTTTATCGCAAAGGTACTTCAGTATTTCAAATCTGCCGTTATCCCCCAGCACCTTTAAAAGCTTATCGCAATCGCCGGGCAAAAGCTGTTTATCCGCACGTCTTGCAAGGAAATCAACCATTATTCCGGCAAATGTATTCGACATCTTTCTTTCACCCGAGTATGCGCTTTTTACGTCGCCGTAACCGAATACCCACGGAAACAGGGTTTCGTTCTCATAAGCGGAATAGGATATGCCATACTCATGCTCAAAATATTGACGGGGCTTGAGCGGTGAACTTTCGTAAAGCATATTGAATCTTTCAAGCATCTCCGAAACCAAACCCATATTTTCAGTTATTATATCAACCGCTCTGCGAACAGTCTCACGCACTTCCTCGAATATGCGATCAAAATCACAGTAAAGCTCTATAAGTTTCCATTTTTCTTCGGCAGGCATTGCCTTTTCGTTCAGTGTTCTTAAAAATTGTTCGTTGTCCAAGTCCCCCTCGTCATAAAGCATGTTATTTCTGTTCATTGCAGAAAGAATAAGTCTGCGCTTTTCATTCTGCGTATAGCCTTCTATCATTGCCGTTTCAGTCTCATAATCCCTATATACCCCATGAGCTGCTTCTATCATTATTATATCAGCCTTCGACATGCCTCTTTCATCACCGTCTATTGGCTTGAAATTCTTCTCCAATTCTTCCTTTGATAAATTTAATCCTTCATCCAATTTTCCCTCAAGCCTTCGTATCGGCTCAAGCCTCTCGTTGAACTCCGCCGATATCTCCTCGCTTAATTCGCTGTACCTGCCTGTTTTTTGCGTTACGCTCTTCCCTATTGCACGATACCTCAAATATGTCAGTGCTTCCAGTATCGGATTTATCCTTTCGATTCTCATTTCTACCTCATTCGTGAAATATATTTATTCCTGTCATTGACAACCATTGACGCATACAGTATAATACATCCAACGACCATGGAAGTCAAGTGATACCATGAGCGTGGAAGAACTTTCCTGCAAATATATTTGCAGAATGAATTCAGGAGGAAAAACAGAAATGACAAGGAAGCTTATGGCAATCATGCTTGCAGTAGCAATCAGCGTATGCAGCGTACTGGGCATGTTTACAGCAAGCGTAAGCGCAAGCGAATATGCTGCCGTAGATTTGGCAAAGACCGTCAGCGGCGGCGCATATCATTCCGGTGCAATTAAAGCAGACGGTTCACTGTGGATTTGGGGCAACAACGCCTATTATCAGCTCGGACTCGGAATTGAAGACCGTTCATTCTCGCAGCTGATACCTGCTTGTGTATTTGAAAGCGGAATGGCTCAGATTTCCCTCGGCGGTTTCCATAGCACAGCTATCAGCGAAAACGGCGAACTGTACGTTTGGGGACAGAACACCTACGGTCAGGTCGGTAACGATTCTCACATCGACTGCTCAACCCCCGTATTCGTAATGGATGATGTAGTTGCGGTAAGTGCAGGCTTTATGCACACTCTTGCAATCAAGTCCGACGGTACTCTTTGGGCATGGGGCAGAAATAACTACGGTCAGCTCGGCACAGGTGCATGGCTCGACCAGCTCACCCCCGTTCAGATTATGGAAGATGTAGTTGCCGTTTCGGCAGGTTCTTACCACAATCTTGCACTCAAATCCGACGGTACTCTTTGGGCATGGGGCTACAACCTCTACGGTCAGCTCGGCAACGGCACTACCCAGATAAGCAATACTCCTCTCCAGATTATGGAAGGCTATGATATTGATTCCTTCTCCTGCGGCAATGCTCACAGCGGTGTTGTCACCACAGACGGTACTCTCTATATGTTCGGTCAGAACTCAAACCACCAGATTGGTATCGACAACCAGAACGGTACTTATACTGCGGTCACCTCCCCCGTTGATGTTCTCACCAACGTAAAACAGGTTCAGTGCGGTAATGTTCACACCGTTGCTCTCACCAACGACGGCGACCTGTATGTTTGGGGTTCAAACACCCGTACTCAGTGCATGCCCGAAGAAGATGCAAGCTACGAAATCACCGAACCCACCTACTATATGTCAGGCGTTGACTACATCACTCCCGGTGCAGACTTTAACCTCTATGTCATCAACGGTACAGAGCTTTGGGGCTACGGCTGGAACTTTGAAGGCGAACTCGGTTGTGGCGACCGTGTAAATCACAATACTCGCCTGTTCATCTTCGACGGTCTGTTCGATCACAGCGCAACCGAAGATCCCGATCCCGATCCCGAAATCATCATCGGTGACGTTAACGGTGACGGTATTGTAAGTGCGCAGGATGCGCTTATCGTCCTCCGCTACAGCATGGATATCATGGATCTTACCGAAGATCAACTTGCTGCCGCTGATTATAACCATGACGGCATCGTTGATTCCGCAGATGCTATCATGATTCTCAGAAACTGCATCTGATAAAACTCATTAAGACATTATCTTCTTACTCTTTTTTTAGGGGCTGCCATAGGTGTGCGATGTGGCAGTCCCACCTTTTTTATAAAAAAATTAATAGCAATGCTGTTTCACACTGCTATTAATACTTTCATTCTTTTATGCATACTCTGATAATATTGACTATTTCATCAATAGTTTCTTTGCAGTCTCCTTTCAACCACTCGTCAATCAGAGCCATAATACCGTTTATGTAGAAGCTCATGATGTAACTTCTGTCCTTGACCGGCACTTGATATCGTTCCAAAATCGGATTGATAATAAAATCGAACATCTTCTTATAGCTCTTATTCAAATTCAGCACCTTGGCATTTTTTACCGCACATGCGAATACGCTTTTATGCTCCCTTATAAATTCGAGGTACGGAACCAAATATTGAGGTGTTATCAGAAAAAGTTCTTCCATGGAACAGGAGTTGATACGTTCGGCAAAGTTTTTTCCCTCATCACCCATTTTTTCCGTAAACCGACTGTTCATGTATTCCACACTTTCGCAAAGTAAATCATCAATCGTTTCATAATGTAGGTAAAAAGTTGAGCGATTGACCCCTGCCTCCTTGCATATTTCCTTTACGCTTATATACGGAAGTTCCTTCTTTTCCAGCAGTTTAAGAAATGCAATATCCATTTTTATTGCGGTATTAAAATATCTGCTTTCATTTTTGTTCATTCTTCCGATTTTGTTTGCGCATTTTCCTTTCACTGTTCGCTTATTTCCTTTGCAAGTTGAACAATCTCATACGCATATTTCTTCTTGCCGTTTTCCAGTATTTTTTTATAGATAGGATAATTTAAGCCTATGCCGAGCATTCCCACGACTCCGGTAATAATTCCCACCACTTTCATCGGCAATGTTCCCTCGCCTATAACACCCATGCTCAGGCACATTCCCGTACCGAAAACCAGCGCAGAAGCAATGCCCAAAGTGTATGTGAAGATATTTGCGGGCAGCTTTGCCTTTGCATCCAATTTGCGCAGTGCGACAACCTTTGAAGCATCCTTTGTTGCATACTCCGCAACAAGTTTTTCAGCATAGATTTTATCAGTATTCATATTCATTCACCGTTTCCTTTCTTATTTCGGTGTCACTATTATACCCTATCTTAAACGGCAACCAAACAACACAAATACGGGTTTGCGTTGATTTATAAAAAATTATTCAAAATAAATTGATTACAAACCAAAAACCCTTACGGCAAAATTTACCGCAAGGGCATAGTTCACAATTATGTGACCGACTCAATTATTCGATAATATTACTCCCACTCAATTGCATCAATGCTTACAAGGTACTGTTCCATAAAGTCCATGTAGTCATCGACAAGGCGCATGAGATAGGTGTTGTACTTATCGAATTTCTTTTTTACTTCGGCAAGCATACGTTCATAAATGACTTCCTCATCATAGACATCGTCGCCTATTTCATCGAGGTATTCACTGTCAAGCTTGAGTAAGACGGAAAGGATTGCACCCAAATCCTCATCGCTTACGAAATCGAAATCCTGTGCATTGCGAAACTTGGTTGCAATGTACTTTTTAGCATCATTAATATCAAAATCCATGTTATCCTCCTGTTAAATGACAATATCAAATTCAACATCCGGCAGACGGCTGCTGAAACGATTGTTAAAGCTGTTTTTAGATTCGACGGGTGAAGAACCGACAACGATTGTCTTGACGTTATGTACATGTGCGAATGTAACCAGTGCGTCAATCACATCGTTTTCACGAAGAAGCGTCAATTCCGCTCCCGCATTTTTAGCGACAGTAAAAAGATAATTTATAGCATCGGCATCATTATTGGAGCCCAAGAAGCTTTTACCCTCGGGCACGCAATGAACCACGTACATTTTCTGTTCGGGCAATAATTTTGATTTTCCTCTGACAACCAACCTCTCACACGAACGCTGACCGGTAACGCAGACCATAAGCGACGGCTGTGCGGGTGTTGAATCGGTAGCAAGTTTTTTCAATAAATTCACTCCTCCTTTTTTCCGTATCGTAAACGAATAATATCCTCGATTTTATCGGGAACCGCCATGGGCTCATAGCTGTCAAGCTGTTCTATGACCTGCTGCGGCGTATTTGCTATGGTAAACAGTTTCAGACACTCCTCATTTGTAAAGCCCTCATCGACGCAGCGTTCAAACTGAGCAAGCAGACAATCGTAATAGCCGTCGGTATTGACGATAATAATCGGGTCGTTATGATAATTGAGCTGTTTCAGCGTCATAACCTCCATAAGTTCCTCGATTGTACCGTAGCCGCCTGCAAGGGCGATATAGGCGGAACAAAGCTGTTCCATCTTCGCTTTTCGCTCGCTCATGGTAGCGGTTTCGATTCTCTGTGTGCAATCCTCGAAATAAACACCCGGCTTATTAAGCTTTTCGGGTATAACGCCGATAACTTCGCCGTTTTCACTCCTTACGCCTCGTGCGCAGGCACCCATAAGACCCGTTGTTCCGGCACCGAAAACAAGGGTATAGCCGTTTTGCGCCAGCAGCCTTCCCAGTTCAAAGGCAAAGCTTTTATATTTTTCATCTATTTTCTCGCTTGACGCACCGAAAACGCTTACGCTTTTTTCTTTTATACTCATCTTATACCCAACCTTTCATTTCTATGATTCCATTATAACATTATTTTTGTTAATTGAAAATGAAATTTTAAAGTTTCTTTGTATTTTACGAAAATTATCGGCATTGTATTGACAAATTTTTCGAATTCTGTTATCATAACGCACAAACAGAGTAGGTGACAGTGAGTTTTACAAGTGTTGAGGATACAGGGAGTTGATCCTCAAACGAAAACTCAGTCGGTTTTCGGTGTAAATTCCGTATAGGGCTGCACTTTATAAATCGGCGGAGGTTGCTGTACAGTCACCGCATCCCGCTGTTACAATACCGGTTTTATTCCGGCGTAACAACGAATGCTCTAAATCAAGGAGGATTCGATTTTTTTATGGAAAAATTTACAACACCCGACGAACAGAAAAAGCTTACACCGTTTGACAAAAAGTTCTGGCAATTATCGCTTGGCGAATTTAAGAACTTGAAAATGTTGTGCTTTGCCGCCCTGATTATAGCAATCAGAGTCGTAATCAAGAATTTTAAAATTCCGATTATGCCGCCCGCTATTTACCTGGGCTTTGACTTTCTGATTAACTCGTTCGGTTCTATGGTCTATGGTCCCATCGTTGCACTTGCCGTCGGCGCAGTCAGTGATACGCTGGGAGCTATTCTGTTCCCCATAGGTCAATACTTCTTCCCGTTCATCTTTGTCGAAATGATGAGCGGATTCATCTTTGCACTGTTTCTTTACAGGCAGAAGCTTACCACATGGAGAATAATTCTTTCCAGGTTAAGCGTTGTGGTTATATGTAATTTTATAATCAACCCAATCGTAATGACCTGGTCGAATAAGTTCTTCTATGATAAGCCTTACGAATTTATCACATTCGCAAGAGTTGCGAAAAACGCAGCCGTTTTCCCCGTGGAATGTCTGCTGCTGGTATTGTGGCTCGGTGCTTTAAGCGTTGCAACCTATAAACTCGGTTACACCTATTTCAAGCCCGAAAAGCTTAAAGTAACATGGCAACATATTGCAAGTCTTGTTCTTGCCGTATTACTTTGCGCCGTCACATTGTACGGTTATGCTCTTTACAAATTCAAATCCGATTCCGAAAAAGCAATTGAGAAAGCGATTGCAACGGATAGCGACTATAATCTTACGGTTGAACGTGAAAAAATTGATGGAAAAGCCTGGTATTATGTGGGTACAATCGTTCAAACAAATGACGGCGGTGAGTATGTACTTACCCTGCATTATGACCCTATAAACAAGGTTATGCCCGAAGCGGACTCCGCCCTTGATGTAGTAGCCGAATTTACGGGTATAGATGTTTCCGAACTCAAGAGTTCGCTTGTCAAATTCGAGCCCGACGGCACATGGAGCTATACTTTCGGCGATGACGCAGCCGCAGATTATCAAAATACGTCTTTAATTTACGACGGCATAGGAATTACAATCGTTCCCGCATCGTAAAATGCAATACCGCCATTGAAATTTCCGAGATTTTGTTGTATAATAAATACATCGAATTTAAAGGAGGAATAGAATGAATAAATTTAAATCCGTTATATCCGTCCTACTATGTGTTATTTCGGTAATTTCACTGGTAGGCTGCAAAGGCTCTCTGCCCAAAGCAAGGGGCGTTGAAACACCCGACACCAATGTTCTCAAAGACTATGAGGAAGTCGTTGAATTTAACGCCTACAGTGTAGTGCCCGAGCTTCTGGGTACACCTCGTTCGCTTATCAAAAATAACTTCACTCTCATGAGCGGCGTGGAGAATTACTTTGAAACTTATCTTTCCACGAGCAATACCGATATAACCTGCTATGTAGGTTCGAGAACTATGCGCTACTCTCCCTCAGCGACCGACGAGCTTTACATAAACGGCATTCGTGTAAGGACACAGGACAAGAAGATCGAGACCGCCAACGGCAAGCGCAAAGTAACCTACGTAACCGACAAATATGTCATGGGTATGCAGGTCGGTATCGAGAGCGAAGAAGCATGTAAGACGCTTGAAGCGTTTGGCTACACAAAGCTTTACGAACAGCCCGTTATAACCTCGGGCGTCGCATCAAGCCGTGAAATTTCCTATCAAAAGGGAATAATCATCATTTCCATGGCAGTGGAAACAAGCGGAGAGGTTTCAAGCTTTTACGCATGGATTCCCTATGATACCTCCGAGATAGAGCAGACATTTGATAACTCCCACGTTCCCGCCAAGCTCGGACTTATCTACAACTGTTACGGTAGCCCTGTAACCGAATTCAGCTTTTTACAAAAGACCGAATCGAACTCGGCAAGGGTTTACACCGCAGAAGATGGTAGCGTCGCCGTTATGCACGGATACCCCGACGCAAGCGATATGATGATGTGTGCGCAGGTCACTTTCAGCAGCAAAGACTACAATGTTGACGGGGCAAGTGTGGGCATGACATTCAGAGAATGTATAGACAAGCTTACGGCTGCCGGCTGGATTTTATTAAAGGACAGTTCGACGCTGACGAAAGGAGAAATCACGCTGAAATTATTCGATGTGGATTCGCTTGAATTCAGTGATAATCCGACTGTTATCGGCGAGGACAAAAAGGTTGTTACCTACATTCGTTACTACCTGCCCTCCCCTTCATCTTTTGACAGAATTTCAAAAGACAGCTAAATTATAAATTTAAGGCTTAGGACTCAATCGAACTCCTAAGCCTTTATTTTATTTGAACATTATCTGCATAAGAAGGAATATTTGAAGCACTG
>CAYPXV010000070.1:0-8735 GCA_964414925.1 uncultured Clostridium sp.
ATGACTGCGGAAGGTGATGTAACGGTAACGGTGACGGTTAAGAACATGAATTCAGCAAGTGGTACTGCGTCAATCGACTCAAGTGACCCCTCTGAGACGACCGCACCTGCGCCCTCGCCTACGCCAATGCCGACGATAGGCACTTATCTGAATGTAAATATCAGCAACAGCTACGGGGCTAAATTCATTCCTCAAAATATTGAACCCGGAGCTACCGCAACGTTTACCGCAACCATGCATGTTACCGCAACGATGATAGGCACTCCGCTGACGCTCACCGTAGAATGGCAGGAATACAACGGTTCATATTATCCGTCATATTCGCAGCAAGTTCAGCTTACCATCGGCAGAGCAAATACTGTTTACCTTTCACTTACAAGAACCATGAGTAAGACTTCCGCCGCCAACGGCGAAAAGGTAACTATCAGCTATGTGTTGGTCAATACGGGAACCGTTACGCTCACCGATATACGTTTGTATGATGAGAAGATTGCGGGCACTTCGGCTTTAGCATCGAACATCACACTTAAATCAGGTGAAAGTTATCAATGCAATTACACCTATACAATGGGAAGTGAATCGGTTGTCTCAAAGCCTGTTGCATATTTCAGGTATTCGGGAAACAATACCGAGTATTCCGTTACAGCGTCCAAGCAGACATTGGGATTGATGAATGCACAACTTTCCAAAGAGGTTATAGTCGGCACTTCCACTGCGGACGGCGTTGACATTACGCTCTATCTTACCAACAACGGAAACTGCACACTGAGTAATCTTGTTGTCACAGATGACCTCGGAAAAGTAGTTGCTTCGAAATTCTCCCTTGATATAGGCGAAACTAAAATAATCGAATACTACGCAGAAAATCCCGAGTACGTCAGATATGTTGTATTTACGATTTCCGGAAAGAACGATAAGTCTTCATTTGTTGATAAGACTTCCAGTGTTGCGGTAAGACCGTACATTAATCCCGATGAATTAGGTATTGATTTTTCCGTGGAGATAATGGATGTTAAAGAAAATAACACCATTGTGTTGCAATTTTCACTGATGAATACCGGTTCTATAGACTATCACAATGTATCGATTACGGAAAAGAATCTGAATCTTCAAGTTTGCACACCGTATGAGATTCTGCGTCCGTCAACACAGCCCAAACTCATTCCGTTTGAAATAACTTTAGAAGAAGAAACGGACTTGATTTTCGAACTTACGGCAAGTGATACCTCGGGAAATGCGTATTCCTACCAAATCAATCTGCGGGCAGGCGGTGATACCTCCATTCTACCGTCCGGACAAACCCCTCAACCTGCAAATCCGACGGTCGTAGAGGATCTTGAGCTTGGGCATAAGCTGGACAACCTGCTCACGAACATCGGTATTAAGCTTACCTCGGTGTATAAGGTACTTGGCATTGTCGCCATTGTAGTTGCCGCCGCATTAATAGCGTTGGCGGTAGTTGAGATAGTAATGAGGGCGAAAGCAAAAAAAGCCACATCTGAAACTAAAGGAGAATAAGTAATATCAATGCGGATTTCGATAAGTTATCCGCATTGATTATTTAAAAAATATGAAACCATTTGAATTTATCATTATCTTAGCGACAATAGTCGTTGTCGGTGCGATCGTAATCTACTTATTATTGAAGCTTAACCGACAAAAATCAAACTCCGAAGCTCTTACGGAAAGGGTTAATGAATTGGAGGAACATATCAACAGCCGACTTGACTACATCGAAGAAGTCAACATACGAAACCTTTCGGAACTTAGAACCGGCTTAAACGAAACATTTGCTATACGCATTGATTCCATGCTCAAGCAACTATCGGAGCGTCACGGGGCACTTGAAAGCAACATTTCAATTCGTCTTGACGGACAGAAAAATACAATTGAACAAAGACTTGATGATATTCGTAAAAGCTTTGATGCCTCGATTATTCAAAACGAAGCAAGATATCATTCATTTGAAAACAGTTGCTTGGAACAGCTTAAATTCATAAACAATACTCTTGAAAACAGTATCAAGCAGATGAAAGAAAGCAATGATAAACACATGGATGAAATTCGTGCTACCGTTGATGAAAAGCTTCAAAGAACATTGAATGAACGTTTTTCCGAGAACTTCCAGCTTATCAGTCAAAGGCTTTCGGAAGTTCATAAAAGTCTCGGAGAAATGCAGAGCTTAGCTACGGGAGTCGGTGATTTAAAGAAGGTTCTTTCAAACGTGAAAACAGCCGGTAATCTCGGTGAACTACAGCTTGGAGCGATTCTTGCGGAAATACTTGCACCCGAGCAGTACGAGTGTAATTTTGATGCAAAGAAAAAAACCGGGAATGACCGTGTTGAATTTGCGATAAAAATGCCGGGAGATGTTAACGAGTCCGTCTATCTTCCCATTGACAGTAAGTTCCCTGTGGTAACATACCAGAACTTGATTGAAGCATACGACAGCGGAGATTCCGCAATCATAGAGAGCGCAAGGAGAACCCTTGTTGACACACTTAAAAACTGTGCGAAAACAATTCGTGACAAGTATGTAAATCCGCCCAGAACAACGGATTTTGCCATCATGTTTTTGCCTACCGAGGGTCTCTATGCCGAAGCGGTTCGTCTGGGTTTGATAGAGAAACTTCAACATGAATACAGAATTAACATAGCAGGTCCTTCAACCATGGCGGTTCTGTTGAACAGTCTACGTATGGGTTTCCAGACCATTGCAATTCAAAAGCGAAGCAATGAGGTATGGAAGATACTGGCTGATATTAAAAAGGAATTTCAGAACTTCGGCGATGTTCTCGAAAAGACACAAAAGAATATCAATCTTGCAAATTCCGAACTTGATAAGCTCATCGGCGTCAGAACTCGTGCAATTTTAAGAACTCTTAAAGATGTTGAGTCCATACCGGTCTTGACGGAAAGTTCGGATATTAACTGAAAAAAATTACGGCGACGTTATCAATCGATAATGCCGCCGTAAATTTAGAAAAGGTGAAAACATAGCTAAGATTTATAAAACGGATTAAGCTCTATGGCTTTAACTTTGTTTATATTCAAGTGGGGTTCACTATAAGAATAATCAAAATTGGAGTTATAGTATTTATCTCCCGACAGCAATATGGGTCTATACACATCATAGCATCTTTTCAAATTATTCTCACTTGCAGATTCATAGTTCGGTAATTCACAGTACAACCTTATTTTCGCAAACGGAGTAAAGATGTTATCATACCCTCTTTCGCTCAATCTTATGCACAGTTCGGTATCCCACCCTACCTCATCAAACGTTTCATCAAACATACCTGCACCGATTAACCTTTCAGCTTTCACCGCCATAAATGCACCACTGACCGCAGATACATTTCTTTGAACCGAAGTAAAACCGGTTTTGAACATATCACTGTTATCGTCATATTGATGAAAATACAAACTCCCTACCCAGCCATTAAGTCCTATTACATCTCCTATCGAAATAATCCTATCGTCCGTATCGATTATTTTGCCGCCTACCGCACCGACATTATCCTGCTCTGCAAGCATTACCATTTCTTCAATAAAATTAGGAGTAAGTATTTCACTGTTTCCGTTTAAGAAAATAAGTATATCATTCAATGCGGTATTAATGCATCGATTCAAAATCGAGGGCATGTTCAAATTTTTATCAACGCTTACGGGGTAAGCCGTGCCTGTTTTCTTTAATGCATCCAAATATTTTTTCAGCATTTCGTCTTGAATATTTTTATCGGCAATGAAGATTCTGTAATTTGAATACGTACTTCTCATCTGTATAGATTCTATACATCGTCCGAGGTTTTCAATGCTGTCGAAGTTCTCAATGATAATGCTGACCCCTTGTTCTTTTCTTGTAAAAGAAATAAGCCTTGTTGTTCCTTCAATTCTTTCCGCACCAATGTATAACTCTTTTTTTCTTTTTTTATTTAAGTACAAAAAGTTATTCAACTGTTCAAGCAGATCGCAATCAACTTTTATAGAATTATTTATATCATGCGCACACAATACTTTTGCAATATGTATCGTCTTGAAAGAATAATGCATCGCTTTGATATTAAACAGAAAACACTGCTCATTGCCAAAACCGGTGTATCCTCCGATTTTATTGAAAATACGTTTTGAAATCATAACGTTTCTTCCATACACATTGGAAGTCAATGCACTTATACTACCGTAATTCGGTTTTAGTAACGGATATGCAGTGCCGTTATCAATAAATTCCTCGTCCGAAAAAACAACTTCCGCCTTATACGGCTCGGCAGTTGTACGAATAAATGTCTGCACCATATTCTGCTTTATAATATCGCCCGAAAGAAGAAGCAACAAAAATTCACCGTCAAGCTCACTGTTCACCTGCTTCATAAGTTCCGATTCATCTCCCGAAGAAATAACGGTTTTATATTTCAATAAACTTATGTGATTCTTATAATCACCGACGCATAACGCAACACAAACATCGATATTATCATAGGTTTGGTCTTTTATCGACTCCAATGTTTTTATAAGCTTTTCTTCATAGGAATCAGTGACTACTACCGCTATTGAAACAAGAGGACGATAATCGTCATGCGGTTCACATTGAAGTTGAATTTCATCCTCTACGGAAACGTACTCGGCATAATCATCAAAATCAGGCGATTCAACTGTAATTTTAGGTCTGATAATTTCAAGTATACTTTCAATTCGGTTGTTTTTCATACATTTGTCCTTTCAGTATTCGAGGTTTAGTTTATGCATTTTCTAAAATAAAACCCGTAAAGTTTTGTGAGTGTCGGCATATTTTCTTTATTACATGGAAGCACAGCAGAAGTTTTATCGACTCGCCTGCAATGGAAGCGAAAATGTATCCGTAAATATGTAAAAACGGATTTGCCGCCAATACATAAATTAGAATCATTTGCACCGCCTCACCAAAAGTCGTGAAAAGCAGAACCATTTTCTGCATCATCAAGGAATTAAGAATCATCATACAAGTTATTTGAAAAAATACCATTATCATCTTTATGCAAAGCATAATGATTATTTTTGAATTGGGAGTAAAACCGTAAATAGAATCAATCATTTTATCAACATATAAACCGAGTGTTCCATAAAAAATCGTCACTACGGTAAGGACGGAGCAAATAGAAATTCCGATAAATTTCTTCACCGAAGTAAAATCGTTAATTGCCGCTGCCGATGCTAATTTAGATTGCCTTACCGTATTCATTGCACCTATAAAGCACATCGGCATAGCGATAATGGGTGAAATAATTCCGTTTAATGCACCGATTGCGGATATAGCACTTTCCCTTACATAACCTGCAACAATCAATCTTTGCGGCAGAATAAGGGTTGATATCGATTCAAACGCAGTACCGATTACAGCCGTCGCAGTTGCAGGTATAAGGATTTCGAAAAACGTTTGTTTTATCTTGTTTTCGCAGTGCCATTGAATAGTATTTTCATTGCAAAAGTTTTTCTTGTACGAAAAAGAAAGGATACCTATGCTCACGCATTCACTTGCGATCATCCCGAGATAAATTCTTTCAAGTGCAACGTCATTCAAATTGTTTAACGAAAAATTCAAAAGAAGATAAACCAAAATAAATCTTGTAATTTGTTCAAGAAGTTCTGACAGTGCCGTTATCGAGGTCTTTGCGTTACCTATATGGATTGATTTAAACAGGTTTTCAAATCCCGTTAAAAGGATACAAATAAGGAGCCATAGGATTATTCTTGATGAAGTATTTACACCTATAATCCGAGCTGAAATTTGAGATTTAAGAATCAGAATCGGGGCTGCAACGAAAAGGAAAAGACAGATAAAAGCTTTTACGGCTATCTTTAACAGTGCATGAATTTGCTCCGAATTTGATTTAGCGATTCTTGAAGCAAGTGTTATCACGGTAACATTCATTCCCGAAATGCATACCGAAACTACCATGGAATAAATTTGCATGGCAAGCGAATTAAGCCCCATAACTTCCGTGCCGACTGTCTTCGCCAACATTGTTCGATACAAAAAGCCCAAGAGCTGCAAACTTAAATTTGAAAAAGCAAGTGTTATTATCTTTTTCGTATCTTTGTTGATTTCATGTTGCATATGTAAACATATGCTTTAAAGAGAAGATAAATAATAAAGCTGTTACAAATGCTGTAATATTGCATTTGTAGCAGCTCTGTGATCTATCAATTCGGTTTAAAAACCTTATGCTTATACCAGAACGTATCGTCCTTTGTCAGAATAAGAATATCAATAGGTCCACCGCAGGTAGCGGGTTTAAATTCAAACCTTTGTGTTTTAATGGTCAAATCCACTAGAAACTCCGCAAAATCGACTGCATCCTTAAGCGGCATTAGCGCATGATTAATCATCATTTGCGGTTTGCCGTTGAGAAGTTTTGTTATAGCAGCCTGTTCGCCCGACCATATGGACGAATACCTCATTTTCCCGTTTTCTATATTACTCCTTTTAACTTCCTTGTTTACGGTATAGACATACGGCTCATCCTCATCATAACCGCAAACGAAGAAATTGACTTGCGGGAAAAACTTCATAGCGTATTTATGCAACTTATTCGCAACTACCGTTACGCTGTCATCGGTTGATACTTCTTCTATCTCAAAGCTCCTTATATAATCCGACACTGTTTTTCCGTCGAGTATTCCTATACCGCAAGCTGAAATACCGACATCGACTTTGCTTAGAAGCATAAGCTTCTGGGCATTATCCGATTGAGTGAACACCGGAGTCATTTGCGGTTTCCCGGGTTGTTCCATTCTGTTCAACAAGCCGGGTTCTCCCGGCTGCATAACAGGTAAAGCACCCGGCTTAACCTGAACATTTGCGATTCCGACCGTCTGTCGGCTATCCGTAGCCATTACTATTCCATCCGGAACAAAGACCGTACACATGATTGACATATCATTACCTCCAAAAATTAAATTATCGATCCAAACAGACCCGCATCATTGCCCAATTTTGCGCACACGATATCGGGAAGATTATCAGCAAAAAAGCATTTCTTTGCAAACTTTGTTCTCAATGCATCAAACAGAAAATCTCCTGCTCCGCACACGCCGCCGCCTACGGCAATTTTTTGCGGGTCTATGAAGTTTGCATACGAAGCCAACGCTTCCGCAAGGTTATCAATGTAAAGCTGCCAGCAATCACAGCATTGCTTATCACCGTTTCTCGCTTCATCTATAAGAACCTTTGCATCTATTTTTTCTCTGGCGTATTTATCCATCGATACATTTCCATTGTCAAACAACTCCAGAGCTTTATTCTTTAAATAAACAGCCGAGCAAAGGGTTTCAACGCATCCCCTTCTTCCGCAGGTGCATACCTTACCATGCAAATCCATTTGTACGTGACCCAATTCGATTCCGTTGCCGTTTCCGCCATGAAACAGATTTCCGTTACATATAATACCGCCGCCTATACCTGTTCCGATTGTAATGAGCATTGAGTTATTTGTTCCTTTAAGCGAACCGAGTTTGAACTCCGCCAAAGTAGCTGCATCCGCATCATTCATGACTTTGGTCTGTTTACCCGTTATTCGCTCCATAATTTTTTTAAACGAAACATTATGAAAGTCAAGATTAAAGGCATCGACAACAATTCCTTTATCAACGTTCACACTTCCCGGTATACATACACCGATTCTATCGATCTCATCCGTTTCAATGCTCATTTCTTTACAAATGTCAAGCATTGAGGAATGAATCAATTCCGCAGTATCTTCGGGCGAAGTATGTGGAAACTTAACCGACCTTTTCACAAGCATATTTAAGTTTTCATCGAACATACCGATTGCGATATTTGTTCCGCCTATATCCACACCGAACCTATACATATTAACCGCCTTTACTTTTTAAGAATATAATTATCAATCAGCCATGCAACTCCGTTATCGGCGCATGACGGAGTTATAACATTCGCTATTGATTTCAATTTAGAATTTCCGTTTTCGACGACAGCACCTAGACCTGCCCATTCAATCATTTCATAGTCCAGGGTATTATCCCCTATCGCAACGGTTTCACTTCTGTCTATGCCTAATTTATCTGCGATGAATGCAGCCGCCGTTCCCTTATTCACTTTATTCTTATTAAATTCGATAAAACCCGGTGACGATTCCGAAACGTGAAGTCTATCGCCGAAAAAGTTTCTGAACATTGCCGAAAGTTCTTTAACACGTTCCGGCTCTGTAATAATCAAAGCTTTCGGAACGCCTGTCCAATTGATGTTCTTTATATCGGGCTCAAGCCTGTGCGGAAGTTTAAGCAAATCAACATAAGCATTAACATAGGGATGCTCTTTTTCGTAAATCACGCAATCATCCTTGTATATATGTGCATGCAGTCCAAGTTCGCCTGCCATTTTTAAAATATCACGGATGCAATCATTATCAAGTTCTGCCGTAAAAAGAGGCAATCCTGTTTTCAAATCGGTTATTAAAGCACCTCCGTAATTAATTACGAATGTATCAAGCTTCAATTGTTTTAAAACGGGTTTTGTCCCGAATAAACTTCGTCCCGTTGCCAAAACCACTTTAACCCCTGCTTTCATTACAGCTTCGATTGAATCCATGTTTTCTTTAGAAATTCTTCCTGCATTACAAACCAGGGTATCATCGATATCCGTTATTAAAAGTTTATACTTAGTCATCATTATTTTCCTTTTTATTATTATGGAAATAATTCCAAACTGCCTTTGCGGCGGCGATATTCATACCCTC
>CAYPXV010000071.1:0-8679 GCA_964414925.1 uncultured Clostridium sp.
AGCATGGTATCAACATCGGGCTTTTCATCTTGAAGAGTTTAGTATTTATCTATGCTCTCCATGAGGGCGGATATGACGCTTGCATCATATTCCGAACCCGGAACTATACTGCTCATCAGCGTTAAAGTCAATACCGAGCCTATAATCAAACTTATTACCATCAGTATTGCAACCTGATAACCCTTTATCTGTGAATTTTTCTTGCGTTTTGATGTTTTTTTATCGACAGTCAAATCGATATCTTCGGGCTGTAAATATTCATTTGATTGTTCCATCGCATTTTATCTCCAATCATTATTTATTTCTTATTCGGTAATCAAGGCGGTAGGGTCACATTCGCCGCATCTTATGCCGCCCGTCTGTCTGGGCGGAAGCTTCATCCTGTCCCACATACCGTATTTATGGGTGTCGGCAATCGCTTTCATAAGCTTTGTCTCTACATCGGGCGTTATCTTTCTAAGCTCTTGAATGAGATTTTTCATATCCTCTCGCTTCGTCTTTCCTGCTACGGGACAATTGGCAGGTATTACGGGCAATTCAAGACGTCTTGAGGCATTAATGGCGTCACGTTCGGGATAAAATACCAGCGGGCGAATGACGGTAACGCCGGTTCTTCCGAGGTACGTTATCGGTGCAAAAGTATTGAGCCTTGCTTCGTAAAATAGGCTTAACAGAAAAGTCTCCAATACATCTTCACGGTTATGTCCGAGAGCGACCAAATTACAGCCCTTTGCAACCGCAATATCATTTAAAGCTCCGCGGCGCATCTTTGCACACATGGCACAGGGACTTTTTTCTTTCCTTATGTTAAAGACAACATCGCCTATATCGGTTTTCCTTACTTCAAAATCAATATCATGCTCTTTTGCAAAAGCTTCTATTCCGCTTGTGTCCTGTTCAACTATGCCCAAATCAAGCATTACCGCACAAAGTTCATATTTCTTTTTTGAAAACAGTTGATAAAGTTTTAAGCCGTACATGAGCAGTAAACTGTCTTTTCCGCCGCTTACGCCGACGCAAATCCTGTCTCCGTCACATATCATTCCGTATTTTTCATCGGCTCGCCTTATGCAGCCAAGTACCTGTTTCATCCTTCGTTTAGGTCCTTCCTTTCAATGCGAAATTCGGATAATTCACGCCCTTAATTATACCTCAATCACGGTTTCAATTCAATCCTTATGCTGCAAAATACGAACGGGTAGGGGACGATGAACCGTCATTGCCGCCTTGGGGCAAAATTCCTGACAGCAGAAACAGCGAATACATTTCTTTCTGTTGATTGAGGGTTTTCCCTTTACCATTGTAATCGCCTTTGCAGGGCAAAGCGAAGCGCATTTGGCGCAGCCGACACATTTTTTCGATTCAAGCTTGGGCTTATTCGCAAGACATGCTTCGATAAAGTTTTGTGCAATTAAAAATTTCGTTCCGCTTAAAAACTTTATTCCTTTCGGTGCGGATACATCAAAGTTCACAGCCTTGAGTTTTTCGAGATTGCCGTATACGCAAACGTCGTCAAGACTGTTAGGTATCAAATTGCGATTGATCGCAGCACGAATTGTCGGAACATCCATGTGGTTAAGCCCCAATACCTTCGCCGCTATAAGGTCGGCAACGTAGCCCGTTCTTGCGCCTATAAGTGCCCCTATGTGCTTCGGTACTCCGGCAGTCGGCCCGTTTCCCTCCATACCCACGACTGCATCCACAAGTGTCAATTCGGGCTTAAAATGCTCGTTTATATCAATGAGCATATCGGAAAAATCGTTTATGTTCGGGTACAGGTAATGCGTTTCGGGTTTTATTAAACCCGGAATAACGCCGTAAAGATTTTTCACGCCACAGCTCATTCCGACCATACCGTGGCTTTTAAGCTTACAGAAATTGATAATTCCGTCACATTCGTCTATGTATGAAGTATAGGTAAGGCTTTTCATGCTGACGCCGTCAAGCTTTATGGTGCGAATTGAAACATCCTTGTTAAGCTTTGCGCCGAGCTTTTCGGCTTGAACCATACCTGTAACATTGTAATTATGTTCAAGTGCGCTGACGGTGAAAAACCCACCGGGGCTGTCACCTATAACGACATTTGCGCCGAGAAAAGTGAGTCTTTTTACAAGTTCGCATATAAGTGCAGGATGCGTGGTTGCCGCTTTTTCCGGCGCAAGTGCGGAAACTAAATTTGCCTTTATGAGTATTTTCATTCCTCCCTTGACCCAGTCCAGGGCGTTAAAGGAGTTTAAAAGTTCATCCATTGCAGCACTTACCTGTGCTTCGGCATAGCTTGCGCAGGGTACGATACCTGCTACATACTCATTCATAATTATTCAAACCTTTCATTTATCTACGGAAAACTTTATGCTTGCGGCTATATCCATTATTTCCGTTGCGGTAAAATAAGCACTGCTAAGTTCCAAAACGAAAAATGCCTTTATCTCGGGCGCATAGGAGGCGATTATGGTACAGGGAATATCATCGTCGCATTTCGTCATTACGGTTATGTGAAAGTAATCTTCACTCTGCTCGAATTTTTCCACGTAATTATTTATGTAATCGATACCGTAATTTTCAAGGTCGTTATAGCTGTCAAGCGGAAATTCCTGTAAAAACACATCCACGTACGATGTTAAGTCGTCAAGTGCTTCGATTGTGGAAAAATCGAATGTTGCTTCGTTGTTATAACTTGAATTTGAACGGGTGAAACCGGCAGCCCCCACAACATTTCCCTTGTTGTCGTTTATGTAATAAACGGAATGGGCGGAGTCGTTTTCAAGCCAGCCGGACATATAATGGTATTTCTCTTTGCTCATGGAAGCGGGTGACGCCGTGTAATTTCTTTTTGAAGGCATGAGAAAGCTTATGCCGAAAAGAGGATCGCTTAATGACGACGTTATCCTCGGAAAATCAAGATTAAGCGTATTCATCGTCGCAGCTTTATATTCTGCAAGCGAATCGAAATCCGTTATCGCATTTTCGGTAAGCAGATTTTCGGGGCATACGCAGAGTGCGGCAACATAAAGCTCGTCATCCTGCATAAGAAGTGTGATTATCAGATTGTTTTCGCCGTTTACAAAAAACTCGTTTTCCTCGTTGACAACAAGATTGATTCGCAGACGGAAACATAAATAATTGTTCAAATCGGAGGTATACTGTTCAAGCTCCGGCGATGTGGACAACACATAGTTATTCGATATGGGAATTATTTCAAGAATGTCGGATTTCTTTATCGTAAGTACACCGAAATTTGCCTCAAAATTAGCCTTGTCGGAAATAAACAGCTTTCTGTCGGGCTGCATTTGCGGAATATAGTAGTTGAGCCAGTCGTTCCAATTGCTATTATTTATGCAATCGAAATAACCTGTTATAACCTCCCAAGACGAATCGGCGGACGAATCGGTTTCGTTAGCAGCGAATATGCTTATGTTCATTACCATAGCCGTCAACAGCACAAAGGTAACTATTCTTTTTAATAATCTGAATTTCATCTTTACCTCCCCACTAAATATTATCCCATGAGAGCGAACGTGCGATGTCGGAAAGCTCATTGAAATTAACGGCATCGGAGTCAAATTCGATACACAGATACGTTAAGGACGTACCGTAGCGGTAAACTATGCCGGGATTCATCAGAGGAACATCGCTTTGAATACCATGTTGGGAAAGAAAATACTCGGAATAAAAGACTTGCGTCAATGCCGCTGCCGAATACTTATCCTCAAACTGCAATGTCGAGTATGAAACAGGGAAATAATATTCACGAGTCGTAAAGTAAAAATCGATATCGGAGTTGATGTCGGTATAAAAATCATTAATATCGTCAATACTTTTGAAACTCTCCTTGAAGTAAAAGCTGCTATGCCTCAAACCTATTGCTCCGACGCAGTCGCCGAAAGAGTTATAGATATAGGTGCGTGTATCGAAAAACTCGTCACCGCCGAGATAGATTGGAATCTCATCGGGGGATGCAGCGCAGTACCATCCCTTGGGAAGTAAAAAACTTACGGGATAATTTAAGGCTACGGAGGAAGAATCCACGAGAATCATCTTCAAATCCAGCGAAAAAAATTCATAGTTGTCGATAAAATTCGAAAATCTCTGCTTAAAATTCGAGGGAAATTTATCCGTTCCCGAAATCGCTCCTGCCGGAACGGGAGCGGCAGTACGCACTTCGGGTTGAGCCGTGGTAAGGTTTGACGGAGCTTGAGTTGTAACGCCCTGTCCCGAGGAACAGGCACCGAATAAAAACACGGCACACAGTGCATAAACGATTAAAAAGGATAATTTATGTGTTTTTTTCTTCATTCGTTATCTTTCCTTATTAAGTCCTTTTTTGAGTACAGCGACAATGAGCAGACTCATTGTCGCTGTGATTTTATAGTTCTCCTTTGGGCTTTCCGAGTATCTCAGCCCAAATAACACCCTGAACGATTGAGGGTTTTTCGGAAAGTGCGGACGAGAGCTTATCGGAACCGTGTTCGCTCTCGGGCTCGATATTTACCGTTTCATTCAGGGATTTGCCTTCGCTTGATTTAGGCACGGCAACACCCTGTACACCGACAGTACCTTCGTGATAACCATCATGTATACTGCCGCCCATGCAGCAGTCCTCGGTTTTCTTTTTTTCGATTACAGGCGGTTTCGGTGACGGCTTCGGGCTGTTTACGCTCTGTGCCTTGTTCGGTATAAACGCACCGAAAAGCTCCTCAAGTGACGGAGAATCGTCATCTTCAAAGTCAAAATCCGCATCGGTTGAAAAGTCATCGTGATTTTCATCTCGATTTGCCATCCTTTGGTTTTTGACATAAGCGGAGATAACGCTCCCAACCATTGCAATAAAGAAAATCAAGAAGAAAACTTCCATTTAATCACCGCCCTTTCGGCATTGAAGAAGATCAGTCTTTTTCTTCGTTATTTTCTGCGGTTTTACCGATTGATTCCCTCATATCGGTGTCCGCCATGAGGTTCTTCATACGATAATAATCCATTATGCCGAGATTGCCGTTTTTGAATGCTTCCGCCATTGCACGGGGTACTTCCGCTTCCGCTTCGATAACCCTTGCTCTCATGCCCTGAACTTCGGCTTTGTTCTCCTGCTCCTGCGCAACAGCCATTGCACGACGTTCTTCCGCCCTTGCCTGAGCAATGCGTTTGTCAGCCTCGGCTTGGTCGATTTGAAGCTTTGCACCGACGTTTACACCGACATCTACATCGGCAATATCAATGGAAAGAATCTCAAATGCCGTTCCGCTGTCAAGACCCTTGCCGAGAACGGTTTGAGAAATGGAATCGGGATTTTCAAGCACATCCTTGTGGCTTGATGATGAACCTATTGTGGTAACGATACCTTCGCCGACACGTGCGATAATGGTTTCTTCACCTGCACCGCCGACAAGACGATCGATATTTACCCTTACAGTTACCTTTGCCTTTGCACGAAGTTCGATACCGTCCTTTGCTATGGCGGCTACGACGGGTGTTTCGATAACCTTGGGGCTTACGCTCATCTGTACCGCCGCAAGCACGTCACGACCTGCAAGGTCGATAAGACATGCTTTTTCGAAGTTCAGGTCAATGCCTGCACCCTGGGAGGCGATAAGAGCATTGACAACCCTGTCTACATTACCGCCGGCAAGGAAGTGAGCTTCCATTTTGTCTATGTTAAGCTTCAGCCCCGCCTTTGTTGCCTTTATAAGCGGCTCAACGATGCGATGCGGACGAACCTTACGAATACGCATTCCGACAAGCTGGAACAGACCGACCTTGACTCCCGAGGCGCTTGCGGAGATGGCAAGACCTACGGGAACGAAGCTGAAGAAGAATATCAGCAATACTATGACCGCAATGATTATTCCGATTGATGCGCCGACATGACCCGCATTTGCGGTGTACGACATTAATACAGTTGATAAGTTTGTAAGCATTTTATTTTCCTCCTGTTGCTTTACTGTAACGCTTTATAGGCGTATGCTATGAGGCAAATGAAAAGGATGAACAGCGGCACTCCGATGATTATGGTAAGCCAATCCTTTTTACGCCTTCTTTTAATTTCGTCACTCGGCATATCCTTGTCATAGGCACGTTCCGCCTGTTCTCGGATATCCGATTGATCATAAAAACTGATAAGGTTTTTATTCTTTTTCATTTTTCTTTACCAATATACGCATTCCCTCAACACGAACAACGGTGACGGATTCGCCCTTTTGAATAAATTCACCCTCGGTCGTGACGTCAAGGCGTTCGCCGTCTATCTGTACCGTACCCGACGGACGCAGCATGGTGAGAGAAGTACCGCATTTGCCGAGAAGCTTCGATTTATCGTTTTCGACTGCGGAAGTAATTTCCTCATTTAAAACAAGTCTTGAATTGTGCTTCTTCTTTCCGAAAATAAATTTGAAAATAATCAGCGCAGCCAAAAGCAGAATTATAAGCATTATCGCAAGCGAAAATGCCGCATGAGCTATGTTGTCGGAGCCTACTGTGAGTGCCGCTATACACGATATCGCTCCGCATACGCCGCTGACCCCGATACCCGGTAAAAGCATCTCGATGATGAGAAGCGCAAGTCCCACAAGCATCAGTATCAATGCTCCCACATTCATCGCCTGCCACCACGAAGCAAAAAAACTTTGTTGCGCAAACGATATTCCGTGCAGGGCAAAACCCCAAAATACCATTTCTTTCCTCTCCTTAATTTAATAATGTGCATCGGATAGACGTATTCCGTCTCGATACATCCTCAACAATATTATATGCTAAAGTTATGCCTGTTGTCAATCACATAAATGGGGCAAGCTGCGCATATTTTCAAGTATGAAAAAAGGATTTTTAAAAAAAGTGATTATTTTGGTGCTGATATTCGACTTTATTGCCGTCATAAAGCTTGATAAGCGTGATAGGGCAGAAAGTGGGGACGGTGAATTGGGCACGCAGCTTGATTTACTGCCGAATATAAGGTTCGGACTTAACCTTCTCCCTTCGTCGGGAACGGGCGGTATTTTTGCATTGCTCAATTTAAATACGCCGTCGCCCACATCGGAGGAGGAATTGGTTATTGAGGTTTGGGACAAACAGCGGGGAGCATTTCAAATGGAGCTTGAAGAATATGTTTTTCATGTGCTTGCGGCGGAAATGCCGGCAACTTATGAGCAGGAAGCGTTGAAAGCACAGGCGGTTGCGGCAAGAACGTTTGTACTTCACGGTATAACAGAGGGGTCAAGCTGCAAAAGCGGATGCACGGTTTGCACGGATTACAGTTGTTGTCAGGCGTTTATATCCGATGCGGAACTGCACTCGATGTGGGGAGAAAAATATGAAGTTTATCGAAACAAACTTATGAGTGCGGTTGAAACGACAAAAGGTGAGGTTATCGTAAGCGGAGGTAAAGTCATATCTGCACTGTACCACGCTTCATCGGGCGGAAGAACGGAGGACTGCGAAGCGGTGTTTGCCGTGGCACTTCCCTATCTTGTGTCGGTGGAAAGCGAAGGTGAGGAGGAATTCAGTCAGTTTTCAAGCGAGAAACGCTTTGATTTTGCACAGCTATGCGAAAAAGTCAATTCCGCTTACCCCGACGCAAACTTATCGGAACCCGATAAGCAGATAGATATATGGGCAAGAACGGACAGCGGCAGGGTAAAGCTCGTTCAACTCGGTGAAACCGTCATTTCGGGTCAACAGCTCAGATCGCTTTTGCAATTGAGAAGTACCAATTTTACATTTGAATTTGAAGATGAAACGGTAATAATTACATGCCTTGGTTTCGGACACGGAGTTGGGATGAGTCAGTGCGGAGCGGATGCAATGGCAAAGCAGGGGGCAAGCTATGAACAAATATTAAAGCATTATTATACGGGAACGGAATTAACAGTGTATATGCAAACAGGGCGAAAATGATAAAAAGTGAATCGCCGCAGTAATTTGCGACGATTCGGGTTAAATTTACTTTTTGATATAGCTTCCGCAAAGACTTTCGTCCTCGGCAGAGCCTGAATGTTTAGAGCAGGCACAGGGTTCGACCTCTATGCGGCTCAAGGCACAATAAGAGCCGTTCTCGTTGTGCCTGCAACTGAGAACATGGCAGCCTATGGTCTGACATCCCATTTGATTCTTGGACATACTTTTTCCTCCTAAGTAATTGTAGTGTAACAATAGTATTGACGAAAAGAGGGAAAGTATTCTCAAAAACGGAACAAAATCATTCAAATATCAATTTCTATTCCGACGGGGCAATGGTCACTTCCGAGAATTTCGGCATAGACGGATGCTTCCTTTAAGTGAGGAACGAGGGAATTACTTATAAGAAAGTAATCTATGCGCCAGCCGACATTCTTCTCCCTTGCCTTAAACATATAGCTCCACCAACTGTAAACATCGGTTTTATCGGGATAAAGGACTCTGAAAGAATCGGAAAAACCGGAATCGAGAAGAAGTGAAAACTCATTTCTTTCCTCATCGGTAAAACCTGCATTTCCTCTGTTGGATTTGGGATTTTTCAGGTCAATTTCCTTATGCGCTACATTCATATCGCCGCAGACGATCACGGGCTTCAGCTTATCAAGCTCTATTAGATATTGCCTGAAACGAGTTTCCCAGCGGCAACGATATTCAAGCCGGGTAAGTTCACGCTGCGCATTGGGCGTATAGACGGTGACAAAGAAGAAATTGTCAAATTCAAGCGTAATAATA
>CAYPXV010000072.1:0-7895 GCA_964414925.1 uncultured Clostridium sp.
CAAGCACTTGATCTTATTTCGGATGACGGTCTAATCTGCATATCGATCTATCATGGAGGTGCAACCGGTTACGAGGAAAGGGATAAGCTTCTTGATTGGCTGAAAAAACTTGATTCACAAAAATATCAGGTTCTTGTTGTTAATTTTCATAATTGGTTTAATGACCCGCCGATTCCTGTTTTTATATTTAAAAATGAGTAAGTTTGAATTAATTAAAAATAACGCCCGTGCAAGACGCGGAAGACTTTCTACCGTTCATGGCATAATTGAAACCCCCGTTTTTATGAACGTCGGTACTGCTGCCGCCATCCGAGGTGGAGCTTCAACCGATGACCTGAGAGCAATTGGTTGCCAGATTGAACTTTCAAATACCTATCACCTCCACATTCGCCCCGGTGATGAGCTTATTCGTTCTCTGGGCGGTTTGCATCAGTTTATGAATTGGAATAAACCCATCTTAACCGACAGTGGCGGTTTTCAGGTCTTTTCTCTGGCTCATCGAAGAAAAATTACCGAGCAGGGGGTATCCTTTACGTCCTATATTGACGGTAAAAAGATTTTTATCGGGCCCGAAGAATCAATGAGGATACAGTCAAACCTTGCCTCGACTATAGCTATGGCTTTTGATGAATGCATCGCTAACCCGGCACCGCAAAACTATGTACTCAAATCTATCGAACGTACAACTCGTTGGCTTGAAAGATGCAAGGAAGAAAATCAAAGATTAAATCGGTTGGATTCTACAATCAATCCCAGTCAGCTCCTTTTCGGAATTAATCAGGGTGGGGCATATAATGACCTCCGTGTCATGCATATGCGTCAGATTAGAAACATCCCATGCGACGGTTACGCTATAGGAGGATTATCTGTAGGTGAGTCGGCAGAGGAAATGTACAGCGTTATTGATGCTGTTGAACCCGAAATGCCGAAACTAAAACCACGATACCTGATGGGCGTCGGTACTCCGCTTAATATCCTTGAAGCAGTTAATCTCGGTGTTGACTTTTTCGACTGCGTTTTACCGCTAAGAAATGCTCAACACGGAAATGTTTTTACATGGGAAGGTAAGGTAAGACTTTTGGCTGAAAAGTATAAACTCGATTCGTCACCCATTTCTCCGTCCTGCTCCTGTCCTGCGTGTAAAAGCTATTCCAAAGCTTACATAAGACATTTGCTCAAGGCAGATGAAAGACTCGGTATGCGTTTATGTGTACTTCACAATCTTTATTTTTATAATGAGCTGATGAGTAAAATAAGAGATGCAATCGATAATGATTCATTTTCTTCATTCTATTCGAAATACAGGGAAATCCTCGGAGAATTTGCCGAGTAACAGACCTATTTCCCGGGAAATAAACAAAGGAGATATCTATGAAGATTAAATCAAAAATGAAAAACGATGTTGATATGACTCAGGGTTCTATCCTTGCCCATATCATTAAGTTTTCAATCCCTTTATTACTTGGCAATATCTTTCAGCAACTCTATAATACCGTTGACAGTTGGGTCGTGGGAAACTATGTCAGCGATGAAGCATTTGCGGCTGTAGGTACTGTCGGTCCGATTATAAATCTGCTTATAGGTCTTTTTATGGGCTTGAGCACAGGCGCAAGTGTCGTTATCTCTCAGTATTATGGAGCTAAGGATGAAGAAAAAGTTCAGAAAACAGTTCATACCTCCATCCTTGTAACCTTTATCCTCGGTATTATTTTTACCGCCGTGGGAATATCGATTACTCCATTGATGCTGAAACTCATGAAAACTCCGGATAACGTTTTGGCTGATGCTACAACATACTTGGTAATCTATTTCTCGGGCATTCTCGGGTTAATGCTTTATAACATGGGCTCGGGTATTCTGCGTGCCGTAGGCGATTCAAAACGTCCTTTTATGTTCCTCGTTGTATCGGCAATTTGCAATACTGTTCTGGACTTGGTTTTCGTTTTGGTCTTTAAGATGGGTGTAGAGGGTGTTGCTATTGCTACCATTATTGCACAATTCATCTCCGCAATACTCGTACTTTGGGTGCTTAATAAAGATGAAGGATGCTGTAAGCTTAAATTCTCTAAGCTGAAAATCGATTGGAAATGTTTGGGTCAGATCTTCTCCGTGGGCGTTCCCGCTTCTCTGCAAATGGCTGTAACTTCATTCAGCAATGTCTTTGTTCAGTCCTATATCAATTACTTCGGAGATGCCTGTATGGGCGGTTGGACTGCTTATTCGAAAATAGACCAATTCTTGCTTCTGCCTATGCAGAGTATCGCTCTTGCTTCAACTACCTTTGTCGGTCAGAACCTCGGCGTTAATCAGGTTCAAAGAGCTAAGAAGGGTGTCAGGATGTCACTGGTTGCCGCTATAAGCTGTACGGCTGTACTGATGATTCCCGTGCTTGTCTTTGCGAAACCCCTCGTTTCATTCTTTAATTCCAATGAAGAAATAATAAAATACGGAGCTAAGTTTTTAAGACTCGTTTCGCCCTTCTATGTCTGCTGCTGCGTTAACCAGATTCTTGCAGGTTCACTGCGTGGGGCAGGGGACAGTAAAGCTCCTATGTACATTATGATAGGTTGTTACGTTGTATTCAGACAAATTTATTTGTTCATTATGACAAATTACATCGCCAATACCGAAACAGCCGTTGCACTGGGCTATCCTGCCGCTTGGCTGCTCTGTTCACTTTTGTGCTATATCTATTTCAGCAAAACAGATTGGGAAAAGCACAGATTGATTGATACGGCAGATAAAAAAGAGTAAATTAAAATGGGGTGTCAATTGTGACATCCCATTTTGATTCTTTTCTGAATAAAATTTTATTCTCCGAATGAATTTATCAAGCCCAGTGCATATCTTTGAATCAAGAGTGCATCATTCATATTGATTTGGGAATCTCCGTTTACATCGGCGAGAGCTGCTTGTTCATCGGTAAGCGTTACTATCTCCAGCGATGCTCTCAGTACAATCAGCGAGTCAATGATGTTAATCTCGTTATTGCCGTCAACGTCGCCGAGCATAGGAGCTTCGGGTTCTACATCGGTGATTTCAAGATCAACACGACCATGGTTGCCATAGCGAACGGTAAATGTGTAATGCTTGTCAGCTTCGATTAAATAGTCGTCAGCTCTGCCATTACAATTGCCGGCATCACTTACTATGAAAATGTAAGAACCTAAATCATCGTCATAGGGACATGCGTTTACTATAACCCAGTCATAAACACCTGCCGGAATGGTTACCGTGCAGCTTTCGCCGTCGTATACGCCGTCGCCGCTTGTCATCCAGTCACCGTCTGCATCTTCGGGAACTTTGTACTCGAATTTAGCATACTTGCTCATGCATCCGTAAAAACCTCCGCCAAATCGATTTCCGCTTGTGGGAATGGTATCACCATACTCATTTGCATCGGCATCGAATAACATCTGGAAATATGAACCGTCAGTTGTTGCACCGTTGACTACGTTAAGCGTTATCATCGCTTCGCCTTCGTCTGCTTGACCATCCGCAAATATCGGCATGACCATTAAAAACATTGCTGTCGCTAATATTATCGATATCAGCTTTTTCATAACTTGTCCTCCTGTTATGTTAATCATTGAATTATAATTCAAATTCCTATATTTGTCAATAAACAAGAATTTGACGACATAACAGCACTGTTTAATTGTTTTCTTGATTCTGAAAAGTATATCAAAAAAACTCTTGACAGAACGGTTGCAAAGCGTTATAATAATGCAGCAATGTGAGTGAGCGGTTGTGGCGGAACAGGCAGACGCGTACGTTTGAGGGGCGTATGGGAGACCGTATGGGTTCAAGTCCCATCAACCGCACCATAGCAATTTAGTCCGAATTCGGTCCTTAGTTTAAGGGTTGATTCGGATTATTTGTTTATATCGAAAAACTCTAACATAGTGCATAAATCAAAACGAATAAAGAGGAAACCATGACTGTAGAAAAATTTGTTGCTTATCGCAAAAAACTTGTAAATGAATGTTCAAAAGTTATCGTCGGTAAAGAAGAGGAGATTACGCTCGTTGCCATTTGCTATTTGTGCGGAGGGCATATTCTACTTGAGGACGTTCCCGGAACGGGTAAAACTATGCTGCTGCGTGCATTTGCAAAAGCTACAGGCGGAAACTTTGCAAGAATCCAGTTTACGCCCGATGTTATGCCAAGCGACGTTACCGGCATTAATTTTTATAACGTTAAAATCAATGAATTTGAATTTCATCCCGGACCTATCTTCGCAAATATGGTTCTTGCGGACGAAATCAATCGTGCAACTCCCAGAACTCAGTCCAGTTTGCTTGAGGCTATGGCGGAAAAACAGGTGTCCGTTGACGGCAAAACCTGCAAGCTCGACGAGCCCTTTATGGTCGCCGCAACGCAAAACCCCATAGAGTCCTATGGCACTTTCCCGCTTCCCGAAGCGCAGATGGACAGGTTTATGATGCGCTTAAGCCTTGGTTATATGTCTCGTGAAAAGGAAATTGAGGTTGCCCTTAGACAAGATGCTCCCATGCTCTTGAATACCGTAGATACTTCGGTCTCCGCCGAGGATACCCTTGCACTCCGTAATGAGCTTAATAACATAGAAATCAGTTTACCCGTTATGAACTACATTATGGATATCATTGAAAAAACCAGAAATGACCAGCGCATTAATATCGGTGCATCACCCAGAGGAACGATTGCACTTTGCAAAACTGCCCGTGCATTGGCTGCCTTTAACGGAAGAAGTTTTGTTATCCCAGAGGACGTTAAGTTCCTTGCGCCCTATGTGCTTACCCATAGGCTTCATTTCAAAAACGCAGCGGTCGGTAGGGAAGCAAATAATGTTTTTTCTTCGTTATTGGATTCTGTCACTGTTCCTAAAGAAAATACAAAAAGTGCGGAATGACACATGGTGGAGTTTTTAATTATTATCATTGCGTTAGCCGCAATAGCCGAATGGTACTCCATTGCAAATTCCCGCAAGAAGGATGAAATCGATTATCGCTGCTTTCCATCGGTGGATAGCGCAGAACCCGGAGAACAGTTCACCGTTAATAGCGAGATCGCTAATCATTCGCATCACTATGCTCTGATTCTAAGAATAGAAGAACGTTTCCCCAGAAAGCTTGTTATAAGCAAAACGGAGGATTACAAAATCGCTCCGGGCGATGAACATAGAATCTTTGTCAGTGGCGTAAGCTTGGATAAACGCCAGAGAGTGAGACGAAAGCTGATCGCCTCGATTCCCGAAAGAGGGGAGTATACATTCTCAAACGCAGAGTTCTATGCAGGAGATTTTCTCGGTTTTTCGGAGTATGAATACACCATGAAGAATGACAGCCGTATTGTTATCTACCCAAAGCGCATAGAGGAAGAGCAGTTTATTCAGTCATTTGCCGATGTCTTTGAAAATATTGCAATGCGTAAACGTTTGCTGGAAGATCCCATTTCCGTTTGTGGGTATAGGGATTATACCGGACGTGAAGGCATGAGAAGTATCAGCTGGAAGCAGTCGGCAGTAAGGAATAAATTAATCGTGAAAGAGTTTGACCCGACTTAGCAACAGGCGGTTATGGTAGTGCTCGATACCGCTTTTCACGGTGAGTTTGAGTTCCATATTAAGCGTCAGGAGTTTTGCTTTCAGGCTGCAAGAACTATCTGTGAATATTTTGAAGATAAGAACCTTGAGTATTCACTCGTTACCAATGCTATAATCAACGAAGGCATATCGAATTATCACAGTACGGGCGGTCATGGCAGGGACTTTAACCGTATTCTTTACGGCTTAGGCTATGCCAAAAACGGAGAAACCTGTTCTGTGGATGTACTTCTTTCGGAAGTATGCTCGGGTGCTTTTAAACAAAACAGCATGGTTTTCATATCAACCCATAGGGACTCAAATGTGCTTGAAGCTTTATCAAAGGCAAAGTCAGCATTTGGTATGGAAGTTATTACCGTTTTCGCCGACGAGTACATAAACGAAACAACGGAAAATGAACGAAAAAAACAGGAAGTAGAAAACTTACAGCGAAAAACCGTTGATGAAAGTCGCAACTTAGATTCTATGACCGAGAATAGTAAATCACGCAGTAGGCAGAAAAGGAAAAAAGCATGAACAAATTCCTTAGAACTTCATATGCTGTGAGTATGTTCATTATGGTGATTACCACCATCGTAGGAAGTATTGCAGGACAGTTTTATCCGATATGGAGTTTTGCAGCCATTTGGATAGGTCTGCTTGCATATATGTTTACGGGTATAATCACCGAACTTCAAGATAAAAGCATTATCTTTAAACTAATCGGTGTTTTGATTATGCTTGTAGGATTTGTTTTCGTTATACCTACAAGCACTTGCTTGACCTGTTTCGTTCTTCATGGAGCTGCAATAGCGATAGCACTCATCCTTGAACATCTGCTAAATTATAATACCACGCATAGAGATTTTTTATCAAAGTTTAAATACTCTTTGACGATTACCGCACTGCTCTTTTGTATAATGGGTTTGCTGTCAAGTGGTGTTGAAAATGAACTTGTCAACGGGGACAATACTTTTGAGGCAATCATTAACGCTGTGCCTATATTTATTATTTCCGTTGTTTCCGGTATTCTTTTACTCAGAAGCTTGCGTGCTATGGCAGATAACGACAGGGAACTGAACAAAAGACAGCTTAAAGAGGTTTTCTTCTTCTTCTTCGGCTGTATCCTTATTTTTGCAACGGGACTTATAGGCTTAATTAAACAGGCTGTTATATGGCTACTTGCAAATTCGGTAAACCCTCTGTTTAGATGGATTTCATCGTTCTTATCTTCACTTGAAGAAGCTCTGACAAATAAGAACCCGCCGTTGGTATCGGGTGGCGAGGATATCCCGAATGTTCCAATCAGAACTGATATAACCGAACCGCCGGTGATGGAAGAAATTACGGTTTCGCCGACAACACCTCCCGTAGCCCGGGAGGACGATTCCAATTTCGTTAAAGTCTTGATTATCTTCTTCTCCGTTTTGGTTCTTGCAATTGTCATTTATATCGTCATGACGAAATTGCTGAAACGAGGAAGAAAGCCAAGCGATTCTTCCTATATCTATGAGGAACGTGAAAAACTTTCGGATGACGAAAAAAAGAACGAAAGGGAAAAATACGATAAATCTTCAAGATCTAAAATAAGAAGGTATTACGCTAAATTCCTGAGTTTCTTGAAAAGAAAACATCAATGCGGCATTAAGCCTTCCGATTCATGTGCCGATGTTGAGAATTTAGCACGTACACTGGGAACGGATGTCCGTAATGACCTTTCCGACTTCTCCGATATCTATAGAAAAGCAAGGTATAATCTGAACGATGAACCATCGGGTGACGATGCCAAAAAAGCCAAAGAGCTTTATAAAAAAATTACCGATAAATAAATTACATCAAAAACGGGCATGGAATTTAACCATGCCCGCTTTGGTATTTACGGTGAATCTGTTGATTCGGGTACAGGAGTTGAGGTCGGCTCCGGAGACGGTGTGTCTTCGGGTTTATCCGATTCGGTGGGTGTAGGTGAATCGGTCGGCTGCGCAGTAGGTTCGGGTGTAATCGTCGGTGACGGTACTTCCGTAGGCGCAGGTGTCGGCGTGAAGTTCGGTGTCGGTGTGGGTCGTTCGGCAGGATTTATACTCTTGTCCCAAGTTCCGTTCTTCATTGCTTCCTCATAGTCCTTGAGCGCTATTTCACTGCGAATTGTTGTGCCCATCTTATACTCGTCACCCCACGGATTTGCCTTATCCGGGTCGGTGGGATCCCATCCGCGCCTGAATAGGTCTCCGGTATCAATCTTTATACCGGTGGGTCTACCCATCGGTCCGGAACTCTTTTTATCATTGTAAATAACACGCGTTCTGCTATGTATTATCCGATTGTATAT
>CAYPXV010000073.1:0-7820 GCA_964414925.1 uncultured Clostridium sp.
TGAAGGGAAATGGCTTAAATTTAACGGATGTCGTGAAAATAATTTAAAAAATATCGATGTTTCGATACCGTTAGGTGTTTTTACATGTGTAACGGGTGTTTCGGGTTCGGGAAAATCGAGTCTTGTTAACGGTATTATCAAGAAAGTTCTATTAAATGCATTAAATCATGCTCATAACAAACCGGGTATTTTTTCAAGTGCTTTCGGGGTTGAACTGCTTGACAAGGTTATTGACATTGACCAGTCTCCGATTGGCAGAACCCCCAGAAGCAATCCCGCAACATACACGGGGCTATTTGATTTAATCAGAGAATTATTTGCGATGACACCCGATGCAAAGATGAGAGGGTATTCAAGCAGCAGATTTAGTTTCAATGTAAAAGGCGGTCGTTGTGAAAATTGCCGCGGAGACGGTATAAAGAAAATAGAGATGCATTTTCTGCCCGATGTATATGTTCCGTGCGAAGTTTGTAATGGAAAAAGATACAACAGGGAGACTTTGGAAGTTAAATACAAAGGTAAATCCATATCTGACGTACTGGATATGAACGTTGAACAGGCTTTGGATTTCTTTGAATCACTTCCCAAATTAAAAAGAAAATTGCAAGCATTGTATGATGTCGGACTCGGTTACATAAAACTGGGTCAATCATCCACTACGCTTTCGGGAGGCGAAGCGCAGCGTGTCAAGTTGGCAACGGAACTGGCAAGGAGAGATACCGGAAAAACGATGTACATCCTGGATGAGCCTACTACGGGACTTCACGTTGCGGACGTGCAGAGATTACTTGAGATTTTGCAGAGGTTATGCGATAATGGCAGTAGTGTATTGGTTATCGAACATAATTTGGATGTTATTAAAACTGCCGATTATATTATTGACCTCGGACCCGAAGGCGGTAATGAAGGTGGTAACATAATCGCTCAAGGGACACCGGAACAGGTGAGCGATGTAAAAGAAAGTTATACAGGTGAGTATTTAAAAAATCTATTAGTATTAAGGAGTGAGAACTGATATGAGTACATCAATGAGCAAATGGTATGCTGCTTGCAGCAAACGAAGTACAATCAGAATGTATAAAGGCAATTCAATTTCGCTTCAGCAAATTAGCTACATAAAGCATATGATTGGCGAATTTTCCTGTGACGATGTTAGGATGTTTCTGCTTAAAGATGAGGCCGACTGTTTTAAGGTACCGTTTTATATGTCAAAACCCGTTGTGAACGCAAATACTGCGGTCGCCATTATTGCGACAGAAGGTTCGGAGCAGCTTGCGGGAAGCATAGGTGAGGCGTTTGTACTTGAATGTACCGCACTTGACCTGGGTACAAGTTGGATAACTTCTTTTAACAGGTCTTTTGTTGAAGAAAAAGTTCAGTTGAATGCCGATGAAGAAGTTTTGTGCCTGATTGCAATTGGCGACTGCGAAAAACCGTTAAGTTGCAAAACGACGAAGAAGAAAGATAAATACGGCGTAACAAGGCTTAACAATGAGCAGTTTGACCGATTACGTCATTGGCAACAGAGAGCTGCGGAATGTGCCGCTATTGCACCGACATATAAGAATAAGCAAAATTTCCGATTGGAATTTACAGAGGATAGCGTATCTATCGTGATCCTAAAAGAAACCGATTACACTGAAATTGAATGTGGAATTATTATGTTACACATTGAATTAGGAGCAAGCGAAGCAGGGAAATACGGTACTTGGGAATGTCGAGATAGTATTTATGTGTTCACGATATCATAATATATAAATGAGAAAAACAGTAACGATTTATACAGACGGAGCTTGTTCGGGAAATCCGGGAGCCGGTGGCTGGGGTGCAGTTTTGATGTTTGGAACGTCCAAAAAGGAAATATCCGGTGCTGAAGCTATAACAACCAATAATCGCATGGAATTATCGGCAGCAATTAATGCCTTGAGCTGTCTTAATCAGGAATGTATCGTTAATTTATATTCGGACAGCGCATATCTTTGCAATGCATTTAATCAACATTGGATAGATAACTGGCAACGAAATTCCTGGAAAACATCAACAAAAAAAGATGTTGAGAATAAGGATTTATGGCAAGAGCTTTTAAAGTATTGCAGAATTCATGAAATCCATTTTCATAAGGTTAAAGGTCATGCCGATAACGAATATAACAATCGCTGTGATGCGCTTGCGAGAAAAGCTATTTTAGATTTAAGAAGTAATAAATAAGAAGTAATAAAACCGAAGATTGAATACAACTATTCGCAAAACCTGTATTTTGCGAATAGTTGTAACAAACTTGATAAATGAGTTTTGATTCACCTTTTCGGTTATTTGATTTGAATAATATGAGTGATGAATATTCTGTTGAACGGGACAACCAGTACATTTTAAAATTACGAGAACTACTTGATGAATTACCGCGCCCATGCGCTGAATTTTTTCGCGGAATCGAATCCGTATCCAGTCCTTTGACCAGATATGGATATGCGTTGGACTTACGTTTATTTTTTAATTTTTTAATGGGAACGGAATTTTGCAAGTCCGTGTCCAGCATGCATGAAATCGGTTATGAGATTTTAGAAGCAATAGATTCCGATTGCATAGAAAGATTTTTGGAGTTTATTTCGCTTTATCCGTCATCGGATGATAAGGACGACAGCGATGACGCTCAACTGATAAAAAACGGCGATCGCAGCAAAGCAAGGAAGCTGTCCTCTATACGTTCTTTTTTTAAGTATCTTTACAGAAAAGGACGCATTAGCAATAACGCTGCATCGTTGGTCGATACTCCCAAAATACATTCTAAACCGATAATCAGACTTGACGTTGATGAAATCGCCAAACTGCTTGACACTGTTGAAAACGGTGACGGACTATCCGAAACGCAAAAAAGATACCATCAACACACAAAAATCAGGGACTTAGCAATAATTACATTGTTTCTTGGAACCGGTATGCGTATAAGTGAACTTGTGGGAATTAATGTTAATGACCTGAATTTCATGGCGAATGAAGTAAGAATAACTCGCAAAGGCGGCGGTCAAGATGTACTTGTATTTGGCGGTGAAGTTCGCAAAGCATTACTTGATTATTTACTTTTGAGAGAAGATCTTAAACCTGTTCAGGGGCATGAAGATGCACTTTTTCTGTCGCTTCAGAAAAAAAGGATGAGTGTACGTTCTATCGAACTTCTTGTAAAGAAGTATTCAAAGTCTGCCGTACCGTTAAAAAAGATTTCTCCTCATAAATTGCGTAGCACTTACGGCACAATGCTTTATAACGAAACAAGTGATATTTATCTTGTAGCGGATGTTCTCGGTCATAGAGATGTAAATACGACCAAAAAGCATTATGCTGCTTTATCCGAAGACAGGCGACGTAAAGCTGCACAGGTAATAAAACTCAGAAATGATGATGAATAACAAAGAACCGATATGAGCGTTTCAGGTTAAAACTGAAACGCTCATTAGCCTGATAAATTTTTTTAATAACGCTTTTCTCTGCGCTTTCGTATACCCTTGAATTGACTTTCGTTAACGATGGTTATTTCTTCCTTATCCAACGAATAATTTACAGTTCTGTATTCGGTATCAACATCAAGACCGATACATCTGCCGCAATTGTCACACAACTTATCAGGGTCATAATCGCAATAAAGACATTCACCGCAATTATCGCATATTTTGTTTGGAGATAAAACACAGTTCTTCATCGTTTAACCTCTTTTGCATAACAACATGCTCATTACTTTCATTGCTGCAAGTTTGCCATGTGTGTAATTAAGAGAACCTTGAATGTACCCGGTATAAGGTTCTTGAATCGGCGCATCGGCGGTTAATTCTATCGATGCTCCTTGAACAAACGTTCCTGCCGCCATGATGACTTCACTTTCATATCCCGGCATAGCCCAAGGTTCAGGTACAACATGACTGTCAACAGGAGAAACGGACTGAATACACTGGCAAAAAGCTATTAACTCATCTTTGGTATTAAACCTTAGTGTCTGAACAATATCCGAACGCTTTGACTTACTGCTCGGCATAGTCGGAAGATTTAAATATTCAAACACCTTTGCAAATAATGCAGCGGTTTTCAGACTTTGCGCTACAACGTGCGGTGCAGAAAACAGACCTTGGTAAAACGGTAAATAACTTCCGAAGTACGAACCGCATTCACGTCCTATTCCGGGAACGGTCATCTGGTACGAAATTCGTTCCACTAATTCTCTTTTTCCCGCAAAATAACCTCCTGTAGGTGCTAATCCGCCGCCTGTGTTTTTTATCATCGATCCGACGATGATGTCAGCATCGTAATCTGTCGGTTCATCGATGCAAGTAAATTCACCGTAGCAGTTATCCACCACAATTATCGTCTCGGGCGAAATATGTTTAATGGCATTGAAAGTTTTATACATATCTTCCGGAAGTAAAGATTCTCGCCACTCATATCCTCTTGACCTTTGAACGTATGCAATTCTGGGTCTTAACTCCCCTACTCTGTTTAGAATTTTTTCATGGTTCAGCTTTCCGTCGCAAGTAAGATTTACTTGTTCGTAACCAACCCCGCGTTCTCTAAGCGAATTTGGAACACATGAATCGTTTTCATCCAATCCGATGGCTGAAACAAGAGTATCATACGGTCGTCCCGATAACGTAAGTATGCAATCATTATTACGTAAAAGTCCGTTTAAAACCATAAAAATAGCGTGAGTTCCGGACACTATTTGCGGACTTACAATCGCAGCTTCCGTTTTAAAAACGTCGGCAAAGACTTTATCCAAGGTATCCCTTCCAATGTCGTCATAGCCATATCCCGTCGTTGGATTAAAGTGATGAGCTGCTACTTGATTTAAATTAAAAGCATGTAGAACCTTAGCTTGATTATACATTTCGATGCTTTCAATTTCTTTAAAAACATCCGTTAGTTCTTCTTCGAATTTACATACCGAGTCGTATGCCGATTCGGTTATTTTCATTCTATTATAGATATCGCAATACATTTTAACTCCTTGTTTCAAAAAAATAATTATAAATTTCGGACGCAAGACAGTCTGCGGAAACATTATCCGCATCAAACCATCTTATTCTCTCATCACGCTTAAACCAACTTATTTGCCTTTTGGCGAATCTTCGAGTGTCTCTTTTTATAAGTTCGACAGCTTCGTCATAGGAATATTCACCGTCCAAATATTTGGTAAGCTGTTTATAGCCAAGTCCTTGTAAAGCAGGCAATCCCCTATTCGGGTTTGTTGAAAGAATGTTTTTTACCTCATTCTCAAAGCCATTCTCCAACATCAGGTCGATTCGCTGTTCTATCCGTTTATACAGCAAGCTTCTTTCGAGATTTATGCCTGCCATTATCGGTCTATACTCCAACTCGGCATTGCGTTTATTTGAAAAATCATTGCAGATTTCAGATAAAGGTTGTCCGGATTGTTCAAAAACTTCGATTGCACGTATTATTCTTTTAGTGTCATTCGGATGAAGTTTTTCGGCGGTTTCTCGGTCAAAAGATTTTAGTATCTCATGCAAGCTTCCGGGCGATTGGGCTTCAAGCTTATTTAACTCGGCTCGTCTTTCTTCATTCGGCAAAACATTAGTAAACGTAAGCGGAAAAACAAGGGAATTAATATAAAGCCCCGTTCCGCCGACAACTATAGGTATGCTTCCTCGGGCATAAATATCACTTATGCATTCAAATGCCTGATTTCGGAATAAAGCAACGTTGTAGCCCGGATCTTTGTAATCAACGAAATCAAGCATATAATGTATTATTCCCTGCATCTCGTCCTTATTCGGTTTCGCAGAACCGATATTTAAGCCCTTGTAAATTTGAATTGAATCGGCAGAAATTATTTCTGCGTTCATATTTTGTTTCTTTTTTATCAGTTTAGCTATTTCGATTGCAGTACCGGTTTTACCGCTTGCCGTTGGTCCCACCAGCACGTATAAGCTATTTTTTTTCATGACTTACATCTCTATTCTATGCGCTTAAATAATTTTTGTAATTCGGTTTTCGTTACACGTATAATAACCGGTCTTCCGTGAGGACAGGTAAGCGGAGTCTTTCCGTCACGATAGGCATTAACGAGTTCTGTTATCTCATCTTTTGTCAGCCTATCACCTGCTTTAACTGCCATCTTACAGGCCGATTGAATAAGTTCCTCCCTGATTAAATCAACCTCATTAACATAACCGTTTTTTTGAATTAAGGCTAAGGCATTTGAGATGAACGCTTCGGCGTTTGCCGTTACCATCATCGATGGTACTGCATCAATTCTAACCGAAGTATCCGAGATGAATTCCAAGGCAAACCCCAATTCAATAAACCTGTCAATGTTATCACTCAAGATTTGGCTGCTAATCGGATCGGGATGAATGTACTGCGGTGTCAGCAATATTTGAGAATTAAACTTTAATTCATCCTTGATAAGCTTCTCATAGAGAATACGTTCGTGCGCAGCATGCTGATCTATGTAAAAAATAGCATTGCCCTGCTGTACGATTATGTAAGTATCAAAAGCTGCTCCGATTATCGTATACGGTAAATCGGAAATTTCTACCTGTTCAGGCTTGCCTATTTCATACTTGACCCGAGAAGTTTTATTTAAATCAATAACGGGTATGTATGAAGCAATACCGAAATCGGTATTTAACGCCTCATGCTCAAATGGTGGCATTGTTGATGCTCCGCTGTCACTGAAAATAAGCGGTTTTGCTTTTTTTGTTGTAGTAACGATGGATTTATGCGCAAAAGGAGGAGCGCATGAAACAACCTCCTCGTTGTCGGTTGAATGCATGATACTTGTCGGTCGCTCAACTGATTCGCATGTTTTGTCGTTGATTGTTTTAATATCGGAGTTAGAATTATTTTTGTTGAATAACTCGTATAATTCTTCCGATGAAGGAGTTTTGTCGGAAAATGTCGGCTGATTATAGTTAGTTGTCAAAGAATTAACAACTGCATTAAAAATGGAATTGCAAACTCTTTCTTCGTCCTTGAATCTAACGGATAATTTATTCGGATGAACATTTACGTCAATCTCATAACTTGAGATTTTTACGTTTATGGCGAAGAAAGGAAATTTTCCGTGCATCAATCTTGTATCGAATGCTTTCTGCACAGCGGAACTTACCGCTTGTGATTTAATGTAACGACGGTTAATAAATAAGTTCTGATGAACTCTTGTATTTCTTGCTAAGTATTCATTACCTACATAGCCTGACAACTTCAGATATCCGTCATCAAAACTAACTTCGTACAATCTTGATGATATTTCATTTCCGTAAACGCAAAACAACGCATTGGAGAGACTTCCGTCGCCCATGCTATGATAAATGGTTTTACCGTTATTGATGAATTTAATCGCAATACTCGGATTTGCCAAAATTAATCTTGTAATTAAATGAGTAATTTCGCCTTCTTCAGATTTTGGTTTTTTCATAAATTTTAATCTTGCTGGGGTATTGAAAAATAAATTTTTTACAATGATTTTCGTGCCATTTGTTGCGCCAATTTCGCATTTTTCTTGAAATTTTCCACCAAAATATGAAATTTTTGTGCCAAAATCATAATTTTCAGTTTTTGTTATCATTTCAACTTGACTGACTGATGTTATGCTAGCAAGTGCTTCTCCACGAAATCCTAACGAGGAAATATTTTCTAAGTCTTCAGATTTTTTAATTTTGCTTGTTGCGTGCGACATAAAAGCTTTTTCAACATCTTCAGGCTCTATTCCACAGCCATTGTCTGAAATTATAATTTCTCTTAAACCGCCATCAAAAATTTCAATGGTGATATTTTTTGCACCCGCATCAATTGAATTTTCAACAAGCTCT
>CAYPXV010000074.1:0-7716 GCA_964414925.1 uncultured Clostridium sp.
GCGAATCGTATCCTTACAGAAGGTGCTCCCGCTGTTGGGGATTATAAGAAGTTCCTCAGCTCCGGCGGAAGCTCCGACCCGATCTCCCTACTCAAGATAGCAGGCGTCGATATGACAACCGCAAAGCCCATAAACGATGCACTGGCTCTGTTTAATGAGCTTATCGATGAAATGGCTGAACTTGCAGAGTAATTGATGCCAATTACGGTTTTTTGATTGGTCCCTCCAACCTATTATGTAGGATTGGAGGGTTTTGCATTAATGAGAATACATTTGTGTTAAAGGCAAACTCAATCACTAAGATATATTTCAAAAATGTGACAAAAGATGTGAAACAAAGTATTGCTATAATTTGGTTTAATTGATAAAATATTGTCAAGTAAAGGGCTTGCCGGGATTTTTTCCAAACATGTTGGAAACGAGGATTGAAATTAGTTCTCGATTGCATCGTGTTTTATAGCAAGACTGTAATTGCGGTTATGCAATTTAAATTTTTTAGGAGGACGATTTTGTGACAAGACTGAAATTGATCTTGATGAGTAAAGGCGTTACAGGTAAATGGCTTGCCGAACGTAGCGGTATGAGTAAGAGTTCAATTTACAAGTACACCTCAGGCAACCGTAAGCTTTCGTATAAAGTGGCTCAGGGATTCGCTCAGATTCTGGAGGTGGACGTTGCCGAAATTATGGGAGTTATACACAAAGAATGATTTATAAATAGAAATCGCTTAATCGATACTGTTTATTTTAAGAAGAAAATATGCAAAATAATGAACAGGGCTGAATACTCTGTTCATTGTTTTGCGAGAAAATTAAATTACGAGCTGCCCATGTTCATCGTAGATAATCATTAATATTTTCACTTCGTCTCCGTTTCTGACGTCAATATAAACAATAAAATCATCATCCCCGTTTGAACACTTAAATTCATAACACAATACCTCCGTTTGCGCAGTTGCAGGGATAAGTGCTATGTTTGTCTCAAGAATTTCAATATCATCGGAAATATAACTCTCCGCTTCTTCTAACGTTATATCGGGTGCTTCTAAATCTCGTTCGGCATGAGAAAACAAATAATTGCGTGCATCTATTCCGCAAATGCTCATCGTTTCCCTGTCTATGTACACTTTAACAAGGTCATTGTAAAATATAACGTCATTGTTCTCAAATGCAAAATTGATAAGTGCTGTTCCCGCATAGTATTGCGCATATGTTGGCTCCATCGATGTAAAGCCAAGTTCGCTTAACCATTCTTTTCCGGTGGAAATAAGTTTTGATTCTTCATCCTTTAACGGCAATCCTTCAATGTCGGATGTAGGGTCTATTCTCATCCAAACGAGGTAACCGCCTTGAACACTTATTGAAATGTCAATACTTCTTCCGTCGGACAACCTTCCGTAAAAATCATATGATTTGATCTTACCGTCGGATAAACTCGATAGTTTAAGTTCGGTATTTGAATCACCTACATACTCATATGCCTTCATTAATGCCGTACTTTCATCGATGTTTTCGCCGCCAAGACCGAGCGGCGTTTGCTTCTCCGTACTTTCGGAAAACGGACCGTCATAAATTAGCGTTGGGTACTTTTCTTCACCCTCCGCAGCGGTTTCATGTATTTCGTTGCCGTCGGCATCGAGTGTTGTATTCGATGAATAAAAGGATTCACCGTCTATAGCTTCGGAGGGGAAAAGACCGGATGAGAGCTTGGACTGAACTTCACTATATGCCGTATTACACGCAATTTGAATGAGTTTCAGTTGTTCCCTGTCATCGTCGGATAGGGGAGTGCCTTTCATGCACTTTATCGACAGTGAACGTGCATAATCACCTATCCTGAGTATAAGTCGGTTGATTTCGGAATTGCCGACGTGACTTTCGGGTATCTGTCCCAATAATACGGTACTTAATTCGCTGATTCTCCATATGTCGTCAAGTATGTAAGCAGTGTTTACGGTCGATTTGGCAATTGACAACTTCTTCAGCGCAACGTTCATGTCGTAAATATTGGTTACGAGATCTGTGTATGCCTGCTCGTAAATGCTCATGGCTGCCATGCGATAATTTTCCGCACTTGTTTTTTGAGCGTTTCCCCATATACCGAGCAATACTATTGCACAAACGAGTATAATGGGGATAACATAATGAAAAATTATTTTGGCAGTTTTCGAATTGGCGGTAAGAGTTTTTTTCATTGTATTATGTACTCCTTTTAACAAAAAGCATGTTGACCTATCCTAAGTAGAACCGTCCGCGAAAGCATCCATCTGCTTGTAGCGGTTTTCGGATTATAATAGTAAAGACATCCGTTTGTAGGATCCCATCCGTTAAGCGCAGCTCTTGCAGCATTTATCGAATCTTGGTCAGGTGTGAGATTGATTTGTCCATCCGAAACAGCGTCAAATGCACCGCTTTGATAAATCACGCCCGCAATGGAATTGGGAAACGATGAACTTTTTACTCTGTTTAAAACTACTGCGGCAACGGCAACTTTCCCCTTGTAAGGTTCTCCCCTTGCTTCACCGTGTACAAGCCTCGCCAAAAGATTAAGATTATTGGTTGTGGATGATGAGCTACTACCTGTATTTGAACTACCTCCAAGACTTATCCCCATTGCTGCCGCTGTTTTTTTGCCGACTATGCCGTCAACCGATAATCCGTTGTTCTTTTGAAATTTTTTTACCGCAGCTTGCGTACCTGAACCGTATATCCCATCTATACTGCCCGAATAATATCCCCATCGTTTTAATTTCTCCTGTACTTGTTTGACCGTCTCCCCCTTACTGCCCCAGTAAAGATTTTCGGCAAATATAAATAAAGGACTTAATGCCGTTAATGAAATTATGAGGGTTAGTATTACGGCGAGTATTCTTTTTGTAAATTTCATTATTACTTCTCCTGTAAGCCGAAAATATTCTCTTTAATAAAGTTGATTGCTTTCATAAAAAAACTGACAAATTCAATCGGCTCATCGTTTTCAATCTTTGCATCTTTCGCATCAATTATACATAAAGGAGGGAATATTACACACCACCAGTTTTTTCCGCAAGCATCTCCGAGCAGTAACCTCAATGCATGGTATTCTCCGGCAGGATACAGCACATCATCGTAAGTCCTGTCGGGAAATTCGAAATCCCCAAGTAAAAGCTGAGCATCGTATTCTACACCATTTTCAGAAAGCACATTCCGTACTACCGATAAAAGTTCATTGCCATTCTCTTTTATAAGGCTTTCGGCTTCTTCTTCGTTCACCACAGGTTTCTTTTCATATTCGTATTTAAGTATTGCATCACGCACAAGAAGTTTTATCCTTTGATCTTCCTCGGAATCGCTGTTGGCTATGATGTGAAGCCTTAAAATGTTTTTAAAGTCGATTTCGTTTTCTTTAAATGTACTTCCATTTATCGGTGCAACAATCGTTAATAACAATGCCGTTATCAATATCGGCGTCAATATGGTTTTGATATTAAAATTCATTTTTAGCACTCCCAAACTTTGATTTGGATTTTTTATCCAAAATTATTCTTGACAAATGGGGGCATTTGTATTCATAATGTACGTATGAATAAGATTGAAAATAAAAACCGAATAAACATCCTTGCTCCGGCAAAGGTAAACCTGACTCTTAATGTAATCGGTCTTAGAGACGACGGATATCATGAGCTGAGCTCCGTTATGCATTCGATTAACCTATACGATGAAATCGAATTAAAAAAGAATGACAGCGATAAGATTAATTGTTTCTGTTCGGAACCTTTACCCGAAAACAATACCGCTGTTTCAGCCGCAAGACTTTATATGCGGAAGACAGGCTGTTCGGCTGTGGACATTCGTATAAATAAGCAAATTCCGTCCCGGGCAGGACTCGGCGGAGCCAGTGCCGATGCGGCAGGTGTGCTGGTCGGAATGAATAAACTTTTCGGGCATCTTAATGAAAAGGAGCTTTTTGAAATCGGCAGACAGGTGGGAGCAGATGTACCTTTTTGTTTATTTGGCGGCTGTGCGCTTGCACAGGGCATAGGTGAGAAGCTTACAAGATATGAGCCAAAGGATTTAACCTTACTCTTGGTTAAAGGCTCATCAGGTATTTCGACTGCAAGTCTGTTTAAAAAATACGACGAAATGACGTCAAAAACCGATTTGTTTGAACGCAACTCGGAGTTTAATAATGACTTGATGTCGGCTGCAATTGAAGTTGTGCCCGAAATCGAAAAGTATAGAATGAGAATGTTGGCATTAGGAGCTTCTGCGTCAATGATGACGGGAAGCGGTTCCGTCGTATATGGAGTTTTTGCCACCGAAGACGATGCAAAACGTGCATATGACCGATTTGAAGATTGTACATTCAAGTATATCGCACGCACAATTCCGAGTGCGGTAAAAGTGGTGGAATAAGATGAAAATAACTGCTAAAATAAATGAAATTCGTTATAGAAACGAATCGAACGGATGGACTGTTTTCTCGTGTAAACAAAACGACGGGACTTCCGTTTCAATAGTCGGTGTGCTGCCGCATCTTGCGGAAGGAGAAGATGCGGAGTTTGAAGGTACATGGGTAGAACATCCGACTTACGGTGTGCAGTTTAAGGCAGACTCGGGCTACAGCACCATGCCCAAAGGTCGTCAAGCTTTGATTTCATACCTTTCGGGAGGCTTGATTAGCGGAATAGGTGAGGCAACGGCTAAACTCATAGTCGATAAATTCGGCGAGGATTCATTTGACGTTATTGCAAATTCTCCCGAAAAGCTTACGAAACTCAGCGGAATAGGTCCTAAAAGGGCAAAGATGATTCATGACTCCTACGTTGAAAAACGAAGTATGCAGGATGCAATGATGGGTATGCAGAAATTAGGGCTTTCTATGAATATGGCAATGAAGCTCTATAAGGTTTACGGAGATGAAAGTGTAAAGAAAATATGCGAAAATCCGTATAGACTCATAAATGAAATCGACAGCATAGGTTTCAAAACCGCCGATGAAATCGCAAAAGAGGCAGGGTTTGAACATGAATCGGAGTTTAGAATAGCTGCCGGGATAGTTCATTCGCTCGGCATGGCAAGACAGGAAGGAAATACATGCTTGCCCAAAGATTTGCTAATAAGGTTTACGGCAATGAATATTTTAAATGTCGATGCACGAAAAGTCGAAGCGGAGCTTGAGAACATGATTGTATCGTCGAAGCTCTGCGAGCAGGTAATCGATGATGAAGCTTTTGTATTTTTACCGTATCTTCACTACTGGGAATCGGAATGTGCGGTTCAATTGAATACGCTTACTAATTCAACAAAAATCCTTCCTCTTTTTGATCTGGAAGGTGCTATAGACGATATCGAAAAGAAGAAAGGTATAAAGCTTGCGCAACAGCAAAGAGAGGCTGTGAAAAAAGCATGCACGGATGGAATATTGGTAATTACGGGCGGTCCCGGCACAGGCAAAACCACCATTTTAAGTTTTATCATAGACTTGATGGCACAGCTTGAACTTAATACTGTGCTGGCGGCACCGACGGGAAGAGCTGCAAAGCGCATGACAGATGCAACGGGATGTGAGGCAAAGACCATACATCGTCTTCTTGAATATAATTTTACAACCAATTCGTTTAATAAAAACTCGGAATGTAAGTTAGAAGCAGATGTAATTATTATCGATGAAATGTCCATGGTGGATGTACCTCTGTTTTATGCTTTATTATCTGCGGCAGAAGACGGGACAAGACTTATTCTCGTCGGAGATATAGACCAGCTTCCATCGGTAGGACCGGGTAATGTGCTTAACGATATTGTTCAGGCTGATTTCATAAGTGTTATTAAATTGGAAAGGATCTACCGACAAGCAGGAAGAAGCATGATTGTTACCAATGCTCACAGAATTAACCACGGTCAAATGCCCATACTTAATTCCGATGAATCCGATTTTATGTTCTATGAATGCGGAAACACGGATATCGCTTTGCGTTCGGTACTGGATTTATGCTATGATTATATGCGTGCCGATAAACTAAACGATATTCAGGTTCTTTCTCCAATGAAAAATGATAAGCTGGGCGTTAAGAATTTGAATATTTGCCTGCAACGGATTATTAATCCTGCCGATAAAAATAAGGATGAACTTCGTGTCGGAGAGAATTTATTCAGACTCGGTGACAGGGTAATGCAAATAAAAAATAATTATGATATTGCATGGAAACGCACAGCCTTTAAATCAAATGCCGAGGAGGGAGTAGGCATTTATAACGGTGACATAGGTACTGTGCTGAATATAGATAATTCCGCAAAAGTTCTAACCATACTATTTGATGACGAAAGAGAAGCGGAGTATAACTTCAACCAACTTGAAGAATTGGAACTGGCATATTGCATATCCGTGCATAAAAGTCAGGGAAGTGAATTTCCGTGTGTTGTTCTTCCGCTTATGTCAGGCCCTGCAATGCTTATGAACAGAAATATCCTTTATACGGCTGTTACCAGAGCAAGGTCGAATGTTTTTATCCTCGGCAGCAGCAATTGCGTAAGTAATATGGTAAAGAATACCGTAACCAAAAAAAGGTATTCGGCATTAAAATTCTTTTTAAAGGAGCTTTGCAATGAATAATGATTCTGAAGAACAGACTCATAAAGATATTGAAGAATCGTATTATCCTCCTTGCGAGAGCAAGAAGGGAAGAGTCCTGCTGAAAATTGCTGATTTCATCTTCCCTATGCATCTTGTTTGTCATTGCTGTAACCGTGAGGCTGTCGTAAATGAATACGGTGTTTGCGCTCAGTGCGCCGATAAGCTTATCAGACCGCCTTTTCATTCGCAAATCGAATACATAGATGATAACCGTTCGGCTTTGGTTTATAATGATTTTGCAGGTAAAGCGATTAGAAACATGAAGTATAACGGCAAGCTTTATGTTAAGGAAATGTTTGTTCATTTTATGCAAATACCGCTAAAATGGCAGTTCGATTATGTGATTCCCGTTCCTATGCACAAAGCAAGATACAGAAAAAGAGGATATAATCAAAGCAAGGTACTTGCAAATCAACTCTGTAAAAGGTATAATCTAACCATGAGAGATGACCTTCTTGTGCGTACAAAGGATACACCTCAACAGGCTCGTCTGGACGCACAACAGCGTCAGAAGAATTTGAATCATGCATTCAAAGCATCCGCTGAGTGTGCGGGCAAGTCCTTCCTTCTTGTTGATGATGTGAAAACCACAGGAAGTACACTTAAAGAATGTGCCAAAACTTTAAAAAAGGCAGGGGCTGTCAGAGTGTATGCAATAACCGCATGTTGCGCAACGCAGAATTGACAGCGTGAAACGAAAGGAATTTTTAGATGCAATCAAGTAGCATAATATTCCGTGAAATGACGGTATCGGATATAGAAGCTGTTTACGGTATTGAGTGCAGTTGCTTTTCTCAACCATGGAGCGAAGAATCCCTTATTAACGAATTGACCGAAAACGATGTCGCTTATTATGCCGTTGCGGAACTTGACGGACAAGTCATAGGTTATGCGGGAATGTGGGTCGTGTGCGAAGAAGCTCATATGACCAATATAGCAGTTGACTCCGCTTTCAGATGCAGGGGTGCGGCAACAGGATTGATAATCCATCTAATGAAAAAAGCATTGGGTAAACATTCAAATTGTATTACTCTTGAAGTCAGGGAAAGCAATTACAATGCACAACGTGTTTTTTATGCTCTCGGGTTCGGTTATGCCGGAACG
>CAYPXV010000075.1:0-7670 GCA_964414925.1 uncultured Clostridium sp.
TCGTTCGTTCACCTTTATCACCAAGACCCCTCCGGCAGCTGTTCTTATCAAGAAGGCTTGCGGAATCGAGAGCGGTTCCGGTGTTCCCAATAAGACCAAGGTTGCGAACATCACCAAAGCTCAAATTAAGGAAATTGCAGAGCTCAAAATGCCTGACCTTAATGCCGCAAGCATTGAGGCTGCTATGAGCATGATAGCCGGCACCGCACGCAGCATGGGCGTTGTCGTTGTTGACTGATAAGCGAGGTACTGACTATGAAGCATGGAAAGAAATATACTGAAAGTGTAAAAGTCGTTGACAGACAGAAATTGTATGATCCTCAGGAAGGCATCGAAGTTGTTCTTTCAACAGCAAAGGCAAAGTTCGACGAAACCGTAGAGGCTCACATCCGTTTGGGTGTTGACTCCCGCCACGCTGACCAGCAGGTCCGCGGCGCAGTTGTCCTTCCCCACGGAACAGGCAAAACCGTTCGTGTTCTTGTTTTCGCAAAGGGCGATAAGGCTCGCGAAGCACAGGAAGCCGGCGCAGATTTCGTAGGCGATGAAGATCTCGTAAAGAAGATCCAGACCGAAAACTGGTTCGGATTTGACGTATGTGTAGCTACCCCCGATATGATGGGCGTTGTAGGTCGCATCGGTCGTGTTCTCGGTCCTAAGGGCTTGATGCCTAACCCCAAGAGCGGTACCGTTACTATGGACGTTACCAAGGCTATCTCCGATATCAAAGCCGGTAAGGTTGAGTATCGTGTAGACAAGACCAACATCTGCCATTGCCCCATCGGTAAGGTAAGCTTCGGTAAGGAAAAGCTCGGCGAAAACCTTGATACTCTTATGGATGCTATCATTAAGGCTAAGCCCGCAGCAGCTAAGGGTACCTATATCAAGAGTCTCGTTCTCTCTACCACTATGGGTCCCGGCGTTAAATTCAACGGCATGAAGTTCTAATCCTCTATAGAACTTTTCTATTGATGAATACATTCAGCCTCCGTCTTATCGGCGGAGGCTGTTCCAATCTAATTTCTTTGCAATGTAAATATATTTATTTTATTGTGAAAATGGTATTGACATTGGGCACATATTAATGTTATAATCTTTCTTGCCGTTAAGAACGGTGTGCCTTTGCAGAGGCGTTTCCGAAAGGTGCTTTTCGGGGTATTCCCGAGGATGTATCCTTTTCACGTCGCGGGGTGGAGCAGTCGGTAGCTCGTCGGGCTCATAATCCGAAGGTCGGGGGTTCAAGTCCCTCCCCCGCAACCATTTAATTTAATATCGTGGCGGCATAGCTCAGCTGGCTAGAGCATTCGGTTCATACCCGGAGTGTCATCTGTTCGAATCAGATTGCCGCTACCACAACAACCTTTGTTCATCCGACAAAGGTTGTTTCTTTACAGATTTAACTTTTCAATAGGATTTGGATTTTATAAAATGACGGAGGTAATATGAGCGCACAGATAACGTTTGTTATGGGACGTAGCGGTTCGGGAAAAACCGAACTGCTGTTTAATAAAATAAAGCAAAATGAACTGTCGGGCAAACGCTCCGTGCTTATCGTACCTGACAGAGCTTCATTCGAAAGCGAAAGAAGACTTGCAAAGCTTATCGGCAAAGGCATGATGAATACCTTTGTTGTTTCGTTTACAAGGCTTGCAAGGAGAATCCTTTCGGAAAAAGGTGAAAAGAGGGTGTTTTTAAGCATTCAGGGCAGACAGATGATGCTTAAAAAAACAATTGAAAATATTACTTCCGACCTTGAATGTTTTTCACGTATTGCTTCAAAAGTCGGTTTTACCGCCGAGTGCGACGAAATAATCCTTAAATGTAAACGATTCGGAATTACAAGCGAACAACTTATGCAAACGGCGGAGAATGTTGATTTGCCGTATTCACTTAGAGGTAAACTGTTCGATTTTGCGAAAATCTACGAGGCTGCGGAAAATGCCATGAGCAGTAGCTTTATAGACGATGAGGACATCGTAAATTCACTCATAGATAATTTGCCGTCTTCTTCATACGACGACTGTGATTTTTTTATCGATACGCCAGAAACCTTGACGGAGCAAAGCATTAGGATTATTTCAACCCTTATGGATTGCGCTGCCAATATCACGATTACCTTCAGAGGTGATACGAGTGAAGTCTGCCGTGACAGAAAGCTCTTTCAACCCGACGAAAACATTTATCGCAGGATCAGAGCCGAGGCTGAAAGCAAACATTGCATCGTTAATTTTGTCTCATTGACGCAAAATACCAGAGTCAAAGTTCCGGAGATGAAACATCTTGAAAGAGAGTTGTTCGCTTTTCCCTATAGAATTTTTAATTCTAAACCTACTTCCGATACGACGATAGAATTGCATATTGCCGCAAATAAAAGACTTGAAACGGTTGCCTGCTGTGAAAAAATCAGAAATGCGGTAAACAGCGGACTTAGATATCGTGACATCGGAATCATCGTAAGCGATATCGAGGGCTATGCAACCACAATAAAAAGGGTGTTTTCGGAGTATGAAATACCTTATTTCATGGATGTAAAGCGTTCACTGTTTTCTCACCCTCTGTCAACTTTAATTCTATCTGCAATAGCGTGCTGCGAATCGAGATTCAGGGCAAAAAACTTCATACAGGCATTAAAATCGGGCATGTTCCCCATCGAGGATAATGTCATTGAAAAACTGGAAAACCATATTTTAAAATACGGCTTGAGCGGTAGTCTTATTACGGAACCTTTTAATCAAGAGAATGTTTCGGAGGAAATCGAGCTTGCAAGAGCAACAGCCGTCGAACCTATAATAAACCTTAAGCGCAAAATGGCAGGCAAGCATACAACTGCACAAAGACTTGAGGCACTGTATGAGTTTACCGAGCAGATGAACGTGGGTGAAATGCTCCGCTTGGAATACGAAAAGTATATCGATTGCGGAAACATTACGGCGGCGAGGGAGACAGCCCAGGTCTATGATACGTTTATAGAGCTTATCGACCAGATTCATGCCATATCGGGCGACGAGGAAATATCATTGAAAAGATTTTCTTCCGTGCTTGAAGAAGGACTGCGTGACTATGCAATAGGCATTATTCCCACAACACTTGACAGTGTTTATATCGGCAGTGTCGATAATTCAGGCGTTGCCGAGGTTGAACTTATCATAGTTATGGGTGCTACGGAAGGTGCATTCCCACAGGCAAAACCTGATAATTCGATAATAAATGACAGCGAACTCAGAAAACTGGCAAAGATTGGATTGCCGGTGTGGAGTACGAGCGAGAAGATGAACAAGGATGAGAACCTGAGGGTTTATTCCGCTTTGATGAAGGCAAAGAGTGGGATTTATCTTTCTTTTTCCTATTCAGGCGGCAACAGCGTTGCATCAAGTCTTTTCGAAAGAACACGAAAAATGTTCCCCAACTGTCGTATAACAAACGGCATCTTATCGCCCGTTAAAGGAAGTACGGAACGGGCAGGGTTTTCGAATTTGATTTCTTCATTGAAAAGTGCCATTTATAACGGCATGGATGAACTTGAAAACTGTGCGGACGATTATGCCTATTTTACTTCATCCGAAGAATACGCAAGGCGTTTGGATGTGATGAATGACGCACTGTTTGTGACAAATACAAATGCGGCATTAGGCAAGAACGTTGCGCTTAAACTGTACGGAAAGAATATTTACGGTTCTCCGACCAAATTGGAAACCTTTGCAAAATGCCCATTCCGCTACTTTATGGAATACGGAATAGGGATAAAGCAGAGAGAGCAGTATGAAGAAAAGGCAACGGACAGAGGAAGCTTTATTCATGAAGTGTTGGAGCGTTTCCTAAAAGGCGTTATCACCGATAATGTCGATTGGAAAGAATTAACCGACAGCGAGGTTGAAAACCGTCTGCTTGAAATTGTTTCCGAGGTATCAAAAACGCATAATAAGGGCATTTACCTGTCGAGTGCGAGAATGCGTGCCGAACTCAAAAGGCTTACAGAGACGATTCTGATTGCCGCACTGGAGATCAGAAATCAGATAATAAACGGAAGTTTTCGTCCGTTGAGCAGCGAAATAAGCTTTGGAAGACCCGGGGATGCATTGCCTCCGTTGACGATAAGGACGGACGACGGTGCTTGCTTTAATGTCTGCGGAATAGTTGACAGACTTGATACATTTTCGTTTGAGAAAAGCAATAGGGATTATTTGAGAATTGTAGATTATAAAACGGGAGAAACGAATTTCAGCTATACGGAGATTGTAAACGGAATACGTTTGCAGCTTCCGCTGTATGCCGCAGCAATGGAAGCGGCTCTTACTGCTGAAAAGAAGCTCGAACTTAATCCAAATTATTCGGCAAATAAAGAAAACGCAACAGCAGGGCTTTACTATCAATACATCGGGTCGCCGGATGCGGCAACCGACGGATTGGACGGCGAAGATGCGGAGGAAGTAAAGAAGGCACTGCGTGACTCGTTCAAACTAAGAGGATTAACGCTGGGAGATTATGATGTAGTCAGGGCTATAGATTCAAATTCTCAAAGCTATTCGGGTGTCGTTAAAGGCTTGAGGTTTGTTAAAAGCGGTATAAACGGCAATCTTGCCGACGCAAATGAAATGCGTTATTTGATTAATTTCTCCAAGGACGCCGCAGCAAGAATCCTAAATTCTATAATGCAGGGGCATATACAGATAAGCCCGATAAAGGCGGAAGGAAAAACGGGATGCACATATTGCTCAATGCAGAGCGTTTGCGGCTTTGACCCCACGGCGGCGGGTCGCTACAGAAACACGCAGAAAGTATCGGCAGACACATTTTTCAATAGAAATAATAAAAGAAATCATGACGATTCATAAAGGAGTCGTCATGATTTTTAAAATTACTTCTTTAGATTCGATTGAACCTGGCAGTCCCAGTAAACGAGTGAACCGTCAAGCGTATCGGCAAGCTCTATAACGTCAGTAGTCACCGCATCTATTGAAGCTTTATTCAATTCGCAAACACGATGGATGACAAGCCCGAACGCAAGATCGGGTATTCCGCTATCTTCGTGCGAACCTATGGCAAAGCCATGATCCAGTGCTTTGGGTGCAAACAGCAGGCAAGCGGGTTCACTCGGAAATGCCATGTGAAGATTAAGTCTGCGAGGTGTAAGCGTATCACCGCGTTCACGAAGAAATTGGAGACTCTCCGCATTATTTATCGTCTGCATCTTGGCTCTGTTCGGATACAAATCTTCCTTGTATGTGAGGTAGTCAACTTCATCGACCATAGCGTAACGCATAATCAGGTTTTTCTTTACTTTGAACTTTGAAATAAAGCTTTCCAAAGACCCGGGCTCTCCTTCATAGAGGAAAAACGTTATCGTCAAACCCCTGTTGACGCAGGCGACAAGACAGGCGCAACAGGACAGGGCAAGATCGCAGGCGTAATCGAAAAGTTTCTTTACGGTTTTTTCACAGAACATCGAATGCTTCTTTTCCGCAAGGGTCATCTTCAATAACGGCGTAACCGAATTGCTCTTGATTGCGCCGGAGTCTAATCTTACACTAACACAGTCGAGGAAATTCGCATCTACCTTGTAGCTTGCGGGATTACCATCGTAAGTCCAGTCATATTCAAAATACTTTTTTTCTTCTTTTTTCATCAATATCGATTAATTCTTGGGCAAAAGCACAGCCTTGATTCTTCTGACACCGGCAGACGATGCTTCTTCCTTCTTGATTTTGAATGTACCAAGTTCACCGGTGTTTGCGGCATGAGGTCCGCCGCAAATTTCACAGCTATATTCGCCCATGGTATAGACTTTGACTCTCTCTCCGTACTTGTCACCGAAAAGTCCTATAGCACCACGTTCACGTGCTTCGGGTACGGTCATTTCTTCACAGGTTATCTCAACGTTCGCATCGATTGCCTGCTGCACAAGCTGTTCAACCTGTTTAAGCTCGTCGGCTGTTACCTTTCTGGGGAAACTGAAATCGAAACGGAGTCGTTCGGAGGTTATGTTGCTGCCCTTTTGTGCAACGCTTTCATCAAGAACCTTGCGAAGTGCCGCCTGAAGAAGGTGAGTTGCGGTGTGAAGCTTTGCTGTCTCGTCGTTCGCTTCCGCAAGACCACCCTTGAATTTCTGCTCTGCACCTGCTTTGGATTTTTGCTGATGTTCTTCAAATGCTGCTCTGAATCCTGCCTCGTCTACCTTGAGACCGTTTTCATGTGCCATTTCCACGGTAAATTCAATGGGGAAACCGAATGTATCGAAAAGTCTGAACGCATTCTTTCCGTCAATGATGCCGTCGGTAAATTTATCTTTGATACGCTCAAATTCACGCATACCGTTTGTTAATGTACGCTGGAAACGTGCTTCTTCGGTATCAAGCTCGTTTATAATTCTTGTGCGGTTTTCTACCAATTCGGGGTATACATCGCCGTATTTTTCGATTACGACTTCGGCAATACGACCCAATGAGTTTTCATTCATTCCAAGCTGCATTGCGTAGCGCAGCGCACGGCGGATAAGTCTTCTGAGAATGTAGCCCTGGTCAACGTTTGACGGGGTAACTCCTCTGGGGTCTCCGAGCATGAATGTTGAAGTCCTGATATGGTCGGCTACAATGCGGAATGCCTTGATTGTCTCGTTGCTGTCTTTATAATTTTTACCCGAAAGTTCGCTTATTTTATTAAGAATATCGGTGAACGCATCGGTGTCGTAAACACTCGGTGCGCCTTGCAACGTTGCGACGGTTCTTTCAAGTCCCATTCCGGTATCAACATTGCGCTTTACCAGAGGGCGCAGCGCATCATTGACGGGCTGGAAATATTCCATGAAAACATTATTCCATATTTCAAGATATTTACCGCAGGAGCAGGAGGGGTTGCAATCGTCGCAGCACTTCTCCTTGCCGGTGTCAAAGAATATTTCCGTGTCGGGACCGCAAGGACCGCTCGTGCCGGGAATCCACCAGTTGTGCTTTGCACCCAAATAGAAAATATGCGAGGGGTCAACTCCCATTTCTACCCAACGGTCGTGGGAATATGTATCGCGAGGAGCATTGTCGTTCCCTTCAAAACAAGTGAAATAGAGACGATCCTTGTCAATGCCGAGCCACTTTTCGTCGGTTAAAAATTCCCAGCTCCATGCAATGCTCTCATGCTTAAAATAGTCTCCCAAAGACCAGTTGCCGAGCATTTCGAAAAACGTAAGATGACTTGCATCTCCTACTTCATCTATGTCACCTGTGCGAACGCACTTTTGTACGTCGGTAAGACGTGTTCCGGCAGGATGGGGTTCGCCCATGAGATAAGGAACAAGAGGATGCATTCCGGCAGTAGTAAAAAGAACGGTGGGGTCGTTCTCGGGTATCAGAGAAGCCGACGGTATAACGGTATGTCCTTTTTCACTGAAAAATTGCAGAAACAACCTGCGAAGTTCTGCCATTGTTAAAGTTTTCATATTTTTATCAACCTTTTCTGTTTGTTTAATCAGCTTTTATGCTATCACTTTATTATATCAATAATTTTCAATGCTGTAAAGGGTTTTACTCTTTTTTTAATCTATGGGTGCGTTGAAAGTGAATTTCCGAAATTAATTCGAATAGAGAATCTTGTTTTAGGCAATAATACGATTGAATCGGATAATTGCGTTTATTGCCCCCGAGAGTATTTGACTTTCGGGGGCAATATGTTTATAGTTTTATGAT
>CAYPXV010000076.1:0-7320 GCA_964414925.1 uncultured Clostridium sp.
TCGGTAAAACCTGCATTTCCTCTATTGGATTTGGGATTTTTCAGGTCAATTTCCCTATGCGCCACATTCATATCGCCGCAGACGATCACGGGCTTCAGCTTATCAAGCTCTACCAGATACTGCCTGAAACGAGTTTCCCAGCGGCAGCGGTATTCAAGCCTGGTAAGTTCACGCTGCGCATTGGGCGTATAGACGGTGACAAAGAAGAAATTTTCAAATTCAAGCGTAATAATACGTCCTTCATTTTCAAATTCCGCTTCCGCTGCCATGCCGTATGTTACGTTGAGCGGAGTGTGCTTTGAAAAAACCGCAGTGCCGGAATAACCCTTTTTCTCGGCATAATGCCAAAAGCAATTGTATCCGTCGGGTGCAAAATCAATCTGCCCCTGCTGAAGCTTTGTTTCCTGAACCGCAAAAATATCGGCATCGACATCATTGAAAAAATCCGTAAATCCCTTGCCGACACAGGCACGAAGTCCGTTGACATTCCAGGATATAAGTTTCATTTTAATCTCCAATGGGTTTTTATCAGAGCGTGGTAAGCTTTTGTCCAAGCTCGTTAAGCCAGTCACCTTCGTAAAGTTCGATTAAGCCCGCATCACATGCCGCCGCAAGTTTAGGATTAATAGGAAGTCTTGAAATTACGGGGATATCATGCTTTTGCGCAACTTGCTCAACGTGAGATGAACCGAACAGTTCGACTCGTTCGTTGCAGTGAGGACACTGATAATAGGACATGTTTTCGACTATGCCCACGATGGGAACATTCATCAATGCCGCCATGTTTACCGCCTTCTCGACTATCATCGAAACAAGGTCCTGGGGAGTTGTAACGACGACAATTCCGTCAATGGGCAGGGACTGGAAAACGGTCAGAGGTACATCGCCCGTTCCCGGAGGCATATCGACAAACATATAATCGACATCGTTCCAGTAAACATCAGTCCAAAACTGCTTGACCGTTCCGGCTATTATCGGACCGCGCCAGACAACGGGGTCTGTTTCGTTTTCAAGCAGGAAGTTAATGCTCATCAGTTCAATACCCGTATGCGATGAAAGGGGAATTATACCTCTTTCTTCCGCATATGCCTTTTCCTTAATGCCGAATGCTTTGGGAATCGACGGACCGGTAATATCCGCATCGAGGATGGCGGTTTTATATCCCGCACGCATGGAGTTTACAGCCAAAAGACTCGTTACAAGGCTCTTACCTACGCCGCCTTTGCCGCTCATAACGGCAATAACCTTTTTTACCGAGCTGTGCTCATTGAGTTTTGCTCGAAAATCCGTCTGTCTGCTGTCGCAATTTGCGGTGCAGCTGTCACAGTTATGGGTACATTCTTCACTCATTTTTATTCACCTTTTCTTTGATATTCTATTAATTCTTCGCATGTGCGAAAGGAATTATCCGTTATTTGTTAAATAATTCGCCACGCCTTCGGCTACACCGTTTGCAATTTGCTGTTGGTAATCCGCCTGTTGCAGCAGCGCAAGCTCACGTTCATTGGAAACAAAACCACATTCTATCAATGCGCTGGGGCATAAAGGCTCTCGAACAACCATTAAATCGTCTCCGACAACGCAGCCGTCGGTGTATTGCTGTGCTGTTGCGGCGCAAATACTTTTAAGTATGCTTGTTGCAAGTGTCATTCCCTTTGAACTGAACATTCCGTTACTGTAGTAGTAATAAAGTCTTGTGCCGCTTACGTTTTTATCGCTCGGGAACGAATTCATGTGTACGCTTAACGCAAGCGTAAAGATGTCGTTCTTCATTATGGCGGTTCTTGCACTCATATCCGCAGCTTTGGTATCGCCGACGGCATATTCGCCCATTCGAGTCATAAGCACATAGTACCCCTTTTCGGCAAGCGCATCGGAAACACGTCGTGCAATCGCAAGATTGAGTTCGCTCTCCTTTACGTTGCCGACGACACCGATTGAGCCCGGGTCAAATCCGCCGTGCCCGACATCAAGAAGAATAATCTTAACTTCGGGATGCGCTGCTTTAAGCTGCTTTAATTGCTCAAGTCTTGCATATACAGCATTAAGGTCTCCTTCCGTAACGGAAAGGGGCAGATCGGACATATATACGGGTTTTTCGGTCACCGAAGGTGTTTCGGTTGCGGTCTCGGTAGGCTCAGGTGCATCCGTTTCAGAAGGCATATCCGTTTCGCTCGGTGCTTCCGTTACCGGAACCGATGTAATTATTTCGGGAGAGAACGTAGGTTGAGCCGTTTGATGATGCTCATTTTGGGTCTGACTGCCCGAACCTGACTTACCAGACAATCTTCCGATGATAACTCCCGTAAGCGCAAGTATCAATGAAATAATAATTATTATGAGTATTCGTGCCGTTTTTTGATAATTCATTATTTAATCTCCTTCGCTGTGTGTTTTCGCTGCTTAATTATATGTCAGAACGATTATTCATTCAACCGTTCGAATCAAATTTTTCGCAACAATACAATTATACATGACAAACAATTTTTTTTCAAGACAGCGGAGCACAATATTACTTTGTTTGTTTCGAATGTGAATTTTTATGCAAATAACGATATTTATGCTTGATTTTTTTCAATCAAATGGTATAATAATCGATTAAATAACGATGTGCCTTTTTATTATCGGGCACGAATCCGAAACGATGCCCAAACGGGCGGGAAGGAAGGTAAAAATGAGAAAAAACTTTATGACAAAGGCAGTAACGATTGTTCTTTTGTGTGCTATGGCACTTGCCGCATTTGCAGGCTGTAGCGGTCTTAAACAGAAACACGGAGACATTGCCTTTACGGAATTTGCTTCCGACAATTCGCTTTCGTATACGAATGAACTCGGAAATCCGGACTGGTTGGAAATTCACAATTTTTCAAATGAAGATATTGACATTTCCGGCTGGACTGTTAAAAAAGCGGACAGCGATTCCAAAGGTTTCACCTTTGCAAGCGGTACGGTTATCGAAAAGGATGCCTATCTGGTGTTGAGCTGCGATAAGGATGTTACGGACGATCCGTCGGTAGCGGGATTTAACCTTTCGTCGTCGGGCTTTACGATAGAGATGTATAATGCGCAGGGTGAACTTGTTCATTCCGTTGAAGTACCTGCATTGACTCAGGACATAAGCTATGCAATGCGTTCAAACGGCAAGTTCGGTTTCTGCTCAAAGCCCACACCGGGTGAGGAAAACGATAACGGAAATATCCACACCGACCTAAAGGATGTTTACGGCGGAGAAAGCTACGACGATAATATCTACATAAGCGAGGTTATGCGCGGTGATTCGGGATTTATCGAGATATTCAATCCCACGGATAAGAGTATAAAGCTTCAGAATTATTTTTTGAGCGATAATAAGGAGAAGAAGTCCAAGTGGCGTTTTCCGGAGTCGGAACTTGCCGCAAACGCATATGCCGTAATTTATCTGATGGGCAAGGACTATGAAGGCGAAAGCACTCTTGAAAGCGAAGGGGATGTACTCTGTTTCGCAGCCGACTTTAAACTCGGTTCGGGTGAAACCGCTGCATATCTTTTCAACGCTTACGGCGAGATAAGAAGTGAACTGAATTTCAGCGATTCAATGTCCGACACCACTGCCGCAATCATGACGGCGGAGGGAGTTCGCTATACCAATACGCCTACACCGGGCAGCGAAAATTCAACCGATTATTTTGAGAAGATGGAATTGAACGAGATGGACGAAACTTCGCCTGTCAGACTCAGTGAGGTACTGCTTTCAAACTCGGTCGGGCTTACCGACGCTTTCGGCGAAAGAAGCGACTGGGTTGAAATACACAACTGTTCGGATAATGCGCTTTCACTCAAGGGCTATTATCTCAGCGACGATATCTCCGACCCCGATAAATGGGCGTTCCCCGATATTACGATCGAACCCGATGAGTATATGGTTATCTTCTGTTCGGGAAATGATACCGTTCAGGACGGAGAGTGTCATACTTCATTCAGTCTTTCAACTAAGGACGGCGGTATCTATCTTACCGACAGAAATGCAATGAAGCAGGACAGCATCATCTTCCCCGATGATATCTCAAAGGATGTTTCAATAGGAAAAGGCGAGGACGGCGAAAATGTCTATTACGCACAGCCCACGCCGGGTGCGGCAAATACGACTGCTGCATTTGCAAACCCCTTGACAAGTGCGGGCTTTGACCCGAACTATATCTATATTTCGGAAACCTGTTCGGTAAACGAACCCAGAAGCGGACTAATTGACTGGGTGGAACTTCATAATGCCACCGACAATGATATGACCTTGACAGGCTGGCATATTTCCGATGATATTGATGATTTTTTCGTATTTGACCTGTCGGATGTCACCGTGCCGGCAGGTGGTTATGCGGTGATTCCATGCTCATCAAGCATACTTGACGCAGCAGACGACGTTGCACCTTTTTCATTAAGCCCTGCGGGTGAAACGGTGTATCTTACCGATGCCGCAGGTAATGTCGTTGACATGTTCGAAACGGGAACAAATAAGCTCGGTGTTACAAGCGGAAGAATAGAAGGCAGTGCCGAAAGGGTTTATTTTACCGTTGCAACAAAAGGCGAAAAAAATCCCGACAGCGGTTATCTGAGCTATGCTGCGGTACCGATATTGTCCGACTCCGAGATTTACCACAGCAGTGCTTTTTCCGTTTCGATATCAAAAAAGAATATCGACGGCGTTATACGCTATACGCTTGACGGCAGCGAACCTACGGAACAGTCCCAAGTTTATGCAGAGCCTATAAGCGTAAGCGAAAATACGGTTATCAGGGCTGCGGTTTTCGTGGACGGAATGCTTCCCAGCGATACCGTTTCGATGACATACCTGTTTGACGAAAAACATGAAATTCCCGTTGTCACCATTGCAATGGACAAGACCGACTTTGATGAGGTTTATGCGGTAAGCAAGCCCTTCGTTCCCGTTGTTGAGAGGAAGGCGCATATTCAATTTTTCGAAACCGACGGCACGCTCGGTATTGAATCCGCCGCCGGTATAAGGGTATCGGGTGCAAGCACGAGAGCATATCCCCAGAAATCATTGGGTATTTATTTCCGTTCGGGTTACGGAAGGAATAAGATTAATTATCCTTTCTTCGGTGAGGATTACTACACGAGTTATAAGTCGCTTGTTCTTAGAAATGCGGGACAGGACTACGGCAAAGCGAGGATAAGGGACAGCTTCGCAAGCAAGGCAATGATAGGTTTAAACCTCGATACGAGCGAATCGCGCTTTGTCGCCGTGTACATCAACGGCGAGTATTGGGGCTTATATGACCTTAAAGAGAATATGAACGAGGATTATCTCGAAACTCATTACGGAGTGGATGCCGATACGGCTAACATCGTAAAGAGAAACACCATGGAGCTTATGGGCAGCAACGAGGACTTTCTTCGTGTAAGAGCGTATGCCGCATATTTCGATGAATACGGCGACGGTTCATATGTAATTCCGATGACGGATGAAAGATATGAGCAGTTCAAACAATGGGTGGACGTTGAAAACATCATGGATTACCTCATTGCAAGAACATATCTTTCGGACTTTGATATGTTTAATCAGAAGTATTGGCGTACCATCGATTACAACATAAAGTGGAGAGCCATATTCTTCGATTCGGACTTTGCACTCAGTTCCGCAAGCGGCAGTACGTTGAGCCATTACTTTAACGTAAACGGTGTTCCGTCCGCCAACGGTTCGTTGAGCCAGATGGATTTATTCTGCGGACTTAATTCAAATGATTCATGGCGGCATGATTTCCTTGTGCGCTATATCTATGTCATGAAGTATCATCTCAATGCCGAACGCTTGACGGCACTGCTTGACGAGATGACAGTCGTTATGGATACCGAGATGGACAGGCATATCGCACGCTGGGGAAAACCCGAAACACGTCAAAGCTGGGAAAAGGAAATAGAGTCGCTGCGTCAAATGATAATCGACCGACCCGAAATAGCCGCAACTCAGCTTAGAAACTATTACGGTCTCAGTGCGGATGTTTACGCAAGTCTCGAAGCGGAAGCCGATGCATATTATCAAGAACACGGTGCGCCGAATTATCCGTACAATTAAGCCTTTGAAAGGAGAGCTTTCGTGAATATAGTTTTTGTCGCAAGCGAAGCCGTTCCGTTTATCAAAACGGGTGGTTTGGCAGATGTTGTGGGAACGTTGAGCGGCGCACTTGCGTCACTTGGTGAATCCGTTACCGTAATTATCCCGAAGTACAGCATGATTTCGCAAACCTACCGTAAACAAATGCAGCATGTAACCGATTTTCATGTTACCATGGGATGGCGCAGGCAGTATGTCGGTGTGGAAAAAATAACGCATAACGGTGTAACGTTCCTGTTTGCCGATAACGAATATTACTTCAAACAGGATTATGTCTATTGCGACGGTAATTTCGAAGCGGAACGGTTTTGCTGGTTTGCACGTGCGGCAATGGAAATGATGTGCAGGCTTGATATCGTGCCGGATATTTTACATCTTCATGACTGGCAAGCAGGTCTTTTGGCAATGCTGTTAAAAAACCAATATAACGGAGATAGGCGTTGGCACAGGACAAAAACCCTTTTCACCATTCATAACCTGCGTTATCAAGGCTTGATGAATCCGTTTTTGGTAAACGATATGCTGGGCGTCGGACAAAAAGCGTTGGAGTGTGCGGAATATTATTCCAATATCAATGCGCTGAAAGCGGGCATAGTCTGTTCGGATAAGGTAAGCACGGTAAGCCCCACCTATGCGGCTGAAATAAAAACGCCTGTTTACGGTGAAACGCTTGACGGTCTTTTACGCAACTACGATGTAAGGGGCATAATGAACGGCATAGATACCGTAAGCTTTGACCCTGCCGTCGATAAAGCATTGGCATTCAATTATTCTTCCGACGATATTATGCCTAAACGCAAATGCAAACTCAATTTTCAGCGTGAAGTGGGATTAATTGAAGATGCTTCAAAACCTTTGATTGCCGTCATATCAAGACTTACCAATCAAAAAGGTCTTGATATAATGGAACAGGCATTGCCGGGCATTATGGACTTGGGTGCGCAGATGATAGTTCTCGGCATGGGTGATTCGCATTATGAATACGTATTTTCTCAATATCAACAGATGAGAAAAGGGCAATTTGTCTTCCGCTGCGAAATGAACGATGCACTTGCAAGGCGAATTTATGCCGCAAGCGATATGTTCCTTATGCCTTCCGCTTTTGAACCCTGTGGTCTATCGCAATTGTTTGCTCTGAGATACGGTTCGGTTCCTATCGTTCGAGAAACAGGCGGACTTGCCGACAGCATAAAACCCTATAATAAATTTAC
>CAYPXV010000077.1:0-6870 GCA_964414925.1 uncultured Clostridium sp.
CAGAATCATCATGATTGTCGATGGCGGCATCGGCGAGGAAGGAACGCATGAGGAACTTTTAAATGCAGGCGGCAAATACGCCGAGCTGTTTGAGGTTCAGAGTAAATATTACAAGGAAGGAGAGAATGAAAATGACGAAATCTGAAAATAAAATATCGCTGATCAGAGCCTTTCGTGCAAACAAAAGGGGACTAAAACTTATCTACATGCATTATCCGCAGATGGTTATTTCGCATTTTCTGAACGTCATATGGAATTCCCTTACGCCTTATGTCGGCATTTATCTTTCCGCACTTGTGATAGATGAACTTGTCGGAAACAGAAACGTTCAACAGCTTCAGTTGCTTGTTGTCATTGCACTTGTTTCCGCTGCCGCTATCTCCTTGGTAACAGCTTTTATTAACAAGTGGAAGGAAATACAGTTTACCAACTGGTGGATGAAGATAGAACATATCGTTTCGGAAAAAATGCTGGACACAGATTATGTTAATATGGACGATCCTCATACCGGCGAACTGCTTTCTACCATCCGTCAGAATTTCAACGGTGGCGGTTGGGGGCTTGGCAGAGTGCTTGAATGTTACGGCGAACTTATTTCATCTTTCTTTACGATTATCGGTGGTTTGACACTTACGATTACACTGTTCGTCGTTAAAGTTCCTTCAAATGCAGGAACTTTGACAGTTTTGAATCATCCCATGACCGTTATCGGTGTTATCTTTCTCATGCTTGCTGTTACACTTGTTGCTCCCATGCTCAATAATAAAGCAGGAAGCTACTACGCTAAACATGCCAATGATCAAAACCTCGGAAATCGCCTGTTCAACTTCTTCGGTTGGCTTGGATACTACAGTAATCTTGCGACCGATGTAAGAATGTATCGCCAGGATAAAATCTGCGAAAGATACAATCGCAACAAAGAAGATACTTTCGGTTCAAATGGCTTGTTCGCACATTTCGCACGAGGACCAATGGGATTGTATAGTGCGGCAGGTGCGGCTGTATCGGTCATCTTTACAGGAATCGTTTATGCCTTTGTTTGCCTTAAAGCGTTGGCAGGTGCATTTGGTCTTGGTTCTGTGACACAGTATGTTGCTTCTATCGCCAAGGTATCGGGCGGAATGTCAAGCCTTGTATCGAATATCGGTCTTATGTGCAACAACACGCCGTTCCTTGAGCTGACCTTTGACTTCCTTGATATTCCCAACAATATGTACCAAGGAAGCCTTACCGTTGAAAAACGTTGCGACAGGAAGTATCAAGTGGAATTCCGCAATGTATCATTCAAATATCCCGGTAGCGACAACTACGCACTGCGCAATGTCAACATGAAATTTGAAATCGGCAAACGTCTTGCGGTTGTCGGTATGAACGGTTCGGGTAAAACCACATTTATTAAACTGCTGTGCCGTTTGTATGATCCCACCGAGGGCGAAATCCTGCTCAACGGCATCGATATTCGTAAATACAACTATCGTGAATACATGGATATTTTTTCGGTTGTATTTCAGGACTTTGAACTGCTCAGTTTGAAACTCGGTGAGAATGTAGCCGGCAAGGTTAATTATGATAAGGAACTTGTCATTGACTGTCTTGAAAAATCAGGGTTCTCCGATCGTCTTGCGGAAATGAAAGATGGCATTGATACATATCTTTATAAAGATTACGATCAGAAAAACGGTGTAAATGTTTCGGGTGGTGAAGCACAGAAGATTGCTATTGCCCGTGCGCTCTATAAGGATGCTCCGTTCATCATTCTTGACGAACCGACGGCGGCTCTCGACCCCATTGCAGAAACCGAAATTTACGAAAAATTTGGCGAAATCGCAGGAGACAAGACCGCCATCTATATCTCCCACCGCCTGTCCTCCTGTAAATTCTGTGACGAGATTGCCGTGTTCCATGAGGGTGCTGTTATTCAACAAGGTACTCATGAAACGCTTGTTTCCGATATGAACGGTAAATACTATGAGCTGTGGAATGCACAGGCGCAATATTATGTAGAGTAAAATATTTTTTCGAGTAGACGTTTAATCACGATCTACTCGATTTTAATGTTGAAAAAATACTACCGTGGGTGTATCATAATGATGACGGAGGGAACAATGAACATACGTGATGAATTATTCAAATTGAAGGATGAGAAGAATGCTCGCTTTATGCGAAAACTTATTCCGAACATAACGGAAAAAACGGTTTTAGGTATTCGTGTGCCTGAACTTAGAAAGCTTGCCAAAAGTATTGCAAATACCCCGGAAGCGGAACTCTTTTTAAAGGAGCTGCCGCATTACTATTTCGATGAAAATATGCTTCATGCTTTGATTATTAATGAATCCCGCAGCATTGAAGTGTGTTTTAGAGAAGTTGAGCTATTCTTGCCGTATATCGATAACTGGGCTGTATGTGACGGTCTGTCGCCGAAAGTATTTAAAAAAGAAAAGCAACTTCTTATTGATAAAATAGGGGAGTGGATAAATTCTTCGCATACCTATATATGTCGTTTTGCTATAGAAATGCTTATGAAACACTTTCTTGATGATGACTTTGATAAAAGGTATTCGGATATGGTAGCTTCAATTCATTCGCATGAATACTACGTTAATATGATGATTGCTTGGTATTTCGCAACGGCTCTTGCAAAACAATGGGATTGTGCCGTAGCTTACCTCCAAACAAATGCGCTGGATACATTCGTGCATAATAAAACAATCCAAAAGGCACGGGAAAGTTACAAAATTACAAAGGAACAGAAACTCCTGCTTGCAGAGCTGAAACGCATCTGATTCTTTGCCCGATATGTACTTAGCCGGACTGCGTTTAATAATTTTCATCGTAACTTAATAAAATCTACAAAGGCTGTCGAAATAGGAGTGTCTATGGATAACGATAAAACTTTTTTGTTTGAAAGTATGCCGGTAAAAAAAGCAGTGCTAAAACAAATCGCCCCGTCTGTTGCAAGTCAGATGGTTCTTTTGGTCTATAACCTGGCGGATACCTATTTTGTCGGTATGCTGAATGATGAAAGGCAAACCGCTGCCGTTTCCGTCGCCTATACGCTTACGGTGCTTATGACCGCTATTGCAAACCTGTTCGCCGTCGGTGCTGCCGGCTGTATTGCCCGTGCCCTCGGATATCATAATAGAGAAGATGCAAGTGCCGTAAGTTCTGTTTCGTTCTGGCTCTGTCTGATTTCTTCAATTGTCTTTTCAATCGTGATTTTCCTTTTTGCAGAACCTTTATTGATGCTTTTCGGTGCTACCGCCGATACCATTAATATCGCCTACGACTACTTAAAATGGGTGGGCATTTTCGGTGCCCCGTTTACTATCGTCAACGTTCTTCTTTCAAATTTGCTCCGCTCCGAAGGTGATGCTCTTAATGCTTCTGTTGGTGTCTGCTTGGGTGGCTTTATTAATATTGCGCTTGACCCCATCTTTGTTTTGCCCAAATTTCTCGGCATGGGTGCTCAAGGTGCGGGTATCGCCACCGCTGTTTCAAATGCAATAGGTACTGCTTTCCTGCTCGTTTGTATTCTCAAAAAGGATAATACTTCCGTGCTTTCGTTTGATGTTCGAAGTCTTGCTCAAACTAAATACCATTTGCCCAAAATCTTAAAAACAGGTTTCCCTTCCGCAGCTCAGTACCTTCTTACCGTCGTTGCGGTCGGCTCCCTTATGCGCTTTATGTCCGCTTATGATACGGAAGCCGTTGCAGCTTTGGGCATTGTAAAAAAACTTGATATGCTCCCTCTTTACTTTTCTATAGGTGTATCGAATGGTATATTATCGCTTTTGGCATATAATTACGCCTCCGGTAACTCGGACCGGAGACGTAGAATCTTTTCCTTCGGTTGTGCGCTGTCAGTCGCTTTCGCTTTGACTTGCGTCCTCTGCTATGAACTTTTTGCACCACAACTTGTTTCTTTGTTTATAAACGTTCCGTTAACAGTTAAATACGGTGCTTCTTTCCTGAGAATCATGGTTGTCGCTATGCCCATGATGGCTGTCTGTTACCCCATGATTACTAACTTCCAAGCTATGGGTCTTATGAAAGAATCCCTTATCTGCTCTTTGCTCCGTAAGGGCATACTCGATATCCCGCTATTGTTCTTGCTTGATACCTTGTACCCTATGTACGGATGTACCATGGTTCAACCCGTTTCGGATTTTATCTCAATGATTGTCGCTGTAGTCTTCTACAGGCGATTTACCTTCAGAACCGAAGCAGTCGAAAAACTTTACTAATCCGGAATCTCTTACTATCGCCATTATCGCTATCGCCGCTACAATGCCGACCACTCCCTGAATTATGTTGCCCGGTACGCTTACTATCGCTCCGGCTTCTCCCATGAGCCCTTTGCCGAGTACCAAGCCTGCATACAGGAAATATCCGCCTACCATTACTGCTTCCGCTGCAATGCTACCGATAAGCATTGAGGGATATTCGGAATTTCTACCAAACGCTCTCTTTAACAAAAGATACAAAATAGCAGCTACAAATGCAGATGCACCCTTAATTATCAGAGTTCCGGGTACGTAGTGGTAATATCCTGTCAGTAAGTCTGCCATCGCCGAACCTACGCCGCCTGCTATCGTTCCCCATATAGGTCCCAACAACCAGCCCGATAACAGTACAAAGCAGTCACCTAAGTTCTTGTAGCCTGTTGTAGGTGACGGTATCTGTATTACCATCGTCGCTACACACGTCAATGCCATCATCACTGCCGTAAATACTACCTTTTTCGTCGTTCTGTTTATCATTTTTGTTCCTCCTCGTCAACTCTTGACTTTTTTTTACTCCTGTATTATAGTTAAAACTGGTATCGTTAAAATACCCATTTTGATTTTATTTGTTAATACCAGTTGGAGGTCTTATGCTTACTTATCCCCTTGACCGTGACAGCGATGTAAGTCTTTATGAACAGCTCTATTCTTTCATAAAACAGGACATCATCTCAGGCTCACTTCGTGACGGAGAAAAATTGCCGAGTAGACGTACCCTCGCCGAACATCTCGGTATCAGCGTCGTTACCGTCCGCAGTGCTTATGAACAGCTTATTGCGGAAGGCTTCGTTTTACCTGTCGAAAAAAGAGGTTACTTCGTCTGCTCCGTCGATTCTATTCCTCCCGTGCGACCTAAACCGATTCCTTACGTCAGCGAAAAAACCGATACCTATAAGCTTGACCTTATCGCAAACTCCATTCCACCGGAGTCCTTTCCCTTTACTATCTGGTCTCGTACCATGCGTAAAGTCCTGCTCGATTATGAAAATGAATTGCTCGCTCCTATCCCTGCTAACGGTGCGTTTATTCTTCGTAAAGCTATTGCAGACCATTTGTTGAGCTTTAGAGGTATGCACGTTAATCCCGATAATATCGTTGTCGCCGCCGGTACGGAAACTCTGTATGGCTTACTCCTCCCTCTTTTCGGTATCGATTCCGCCTATGCTGTCGAAGACCCCGGTTATCCCAAAATCTCCCGTATCTTTAGTTCTTTTAATGCTAAGGTTATACCTGTCCCTCTTGATGATATGGGTATTCGTATCGATTTACTGGAAGAATCCAATGCCGATATAGTCCATATATCTCCTGCTCACCATTTCCCCACGGGCGTCGTTATGCCTATCCGCAGACGTGTCGATTTGCTCCGCTGGGCAGAGGCTAAACCCTCTCGCTTTATCTTGGAGGATGAATACGACAGCGAATTTAGGTTCAACGGAAAGCCAATCCCTCCTGTCTTTTCCGTCGATAAAACCGATTCCGTCGTTTTTATTAATACTTTCTCTAAATCCTTAGCTCCATCTATCCGTATCGGCTATATGGTTCTGCCCGATTCGCTTATGCAGCTTTTCCGCTCTAAACTCGGCTTCTATTCCTGTACCGTCTCCGCTTTCGAACAGTACACCCTCGCCGAATTTATTAATAACGGTCACTTTGAACGTCACATTAATCGTGTCCGTACACTCTATCGAAAAAAACGTGACGCCGTTATCTCATTGCTTAATAACGGTCCTCTCGCTGCTAAAGCTTCTATCCTCGAACAAAATTCAGGACTTCATTTCCTTGTAAAACTCAATACCGACCTCGATGATGAAGCCTTGACTTCCGTTGCCGCTAAACACGGTATCCGCCTTGCTCCGCTCTCCGCTTATTCTTCGTCGAAATCCTCCGCCGACGCTTCACATACCTTCATCGTGAATTACTCGGGTGCGAACCTCGCCGATATCGCCTGGGGCTTCGATACGATTTCTTCCTTTATTTAGACATTCTTTTTCGTATCTTTATTTCATTTGCGACATATCCTTTATTACATCAACTACTTATTCTGTTTTTTAGGAGGTGTCGCTTTGAATCTCTATATCGAAACTCGTGTTCTGAATATCGCCGACTATATCGTCGAAACAGGTGCTACCGTCCGTGCCGCCGCAGGTGTGTTCGGTGTCTCTAAATCTACTGTCCATAAGGATATCACCGAACGTCTTCGTCGTATAAATAAATCTCTCGGTGAACAGGTCGCTCATGTCCTCGAAGTTAATAAGGATGAACGCCATATCCGCGGCGGTATCGCTACTCGCGAAAAATATCTCCTGCTCCATCAGGCTAACGCTTCCAAAGCTAAGTAACTTTATGTACTACAAAGCCTCCCCTTTTTTGTAAAGGGGAGGTGGCAAAAATCTTCGGTTTTTGACGGAAGGGATTCTGCCATAAGTCGGTGACAGAGAGGTTTGCCGAACTTTTTTACAAAAAGGGGGGACAATCCCTCTTCCCCTCTACACTAGGAAGCCTTGATAAATATAAAGAATCTTTGTTGAGAAAAAAGCCTCCCCTTTTTTGTAAAGGGGAGGTGGCAAAAATCTTCGGTTTTTGACGG
>CAYPXV010000077.1:6970-7220 GCA_964414925.1 uncultured Clostridium sp.
GGGATTCTGCCATAAGTCGGTGACAGAGAGGTTTGCCGAACTTTTTTACAAAAAGAGGACAATCCATCTACCCTTCTACATAAGGAAGCTTTGATAAATGTAAAGAATCTTTGCAGTATAAAATGCCTCCCCTTTTTTGTAAAGGGGAGGTGGCAAAAATCTATGATTTTTGACGGAGGGGATTCTGTCATAAGTCGGTGACCGAGGGTTCGCCGAACTTTTTTATAAAAAGAGGACAATCCATCTACCC
>CAYPXV010000078.1:0-6965 GCA_964414925.1 uncultured Clostridium sp.
CGGTTGCATACTGGAATACATAGAAGTTATAGAAGAAGTGCGGAATCCTTGCCCACTCTACGGAGATAAGCTTATCTATCTCAATATCGTCACCGAAGTAGCGTTTATTAAGCTCATAATACTTTTCGCACATTACATCGGCGGTCAAGGTCTGACCTTTCTCGGCATACTCATTCATCCAAAGTTCAAACTCGGCAAACATAGTTTGACGATAAACAGTACCGCGGAACTGTTCAAGGAAGTGGTTAATGAGATAAGCTCTTTCCTTTTTATCGGTGGTCTTTGAAAGCATATACTTAACCAGGAGCACTTCATTGCATGTTGAAGCAACTTCAGCGACAAAGATTACATAATTTCTGTATGCAACGGGCTGATTATGAACCGAGTAATATGTATGGAGGGAGTGACCCATTTCGTGAGCAATGGTAAACATGCTGTCCAATGTATCTTTCTGATTCAAAAGAACATAGGGATGGGGGTCTCCGCCGGCGGAATAAGCACCGCTGCGTTTTCCTTCATTTTCGTAGACATCGATCCAACGATTTTCAAAGCCTTCACGGAGCAATGCAATATAGTCTTCGCCCAGAGGAGCTAAACCTTCAAGGATAATCTGCTTTGCTTCTTCATAAGGGATTTCCTTATCTGCGTCGGCAATTATCGGAGTATAGAGGTCGTAAATATGAAGATTCTCAATACCCAAAAGCTTTTTGCGCAAGCTTACATATTTATGCAAATAATTCAAATTTGCATTCACCGCATCGATAAGATTATGATAAACCGATACGGGAACTTCGGTATTGGAGAGCGCAGCTTCGAGGGTGCTGTTATAATTGCGGGCACGTGCTTCGAAAATAAGACCCTTAATCTGACCGTCTAAGAATGCTGCAGAGGTATTTTTAAACGAATCGAATGTGCCATGCAGTGATTCAAATGCAGCCTTACGCACAGCCTGGTCGGGGTTTTCGAGCAGGGGGACATAAGAGCCCTGAGTAACGTGGAGTACGTTTCCTTCTGCGTCCGTGATATCCGGGAACTTCAAATCCGCATTGCGGAATGAAGAAGCAGTTTCGGAGGAAGCATTGCAAACTTCACTTGAAAGAGCAAGTATTTTTTCTTCTGCATCGGACAGAATATGAGCTTTCTGCTTGAAGATTCTGGCAAGCTTTCTTTCGTAAAGCTTCAGTTCGGGTTTCTCGTTCATGAACTTATTTACCGTAGTTTCGGGTATTGCAAGAAGTTCGGGGGTTGAGAAGCTTGCGGCACTGGATATCTGCATATAAAGGTTCATAAAACGACCCTTCATGCCCTGATAGAAGCTGTTGCCGGTGTCTTCGTCTGCCTTACGCATGCAGTATTCCGCTAAGCGGGTAAGTTTGACATCCATTTCATCATCCATGGTAAAGAAGTTGTACAAGCTTTCCGCACTGTCTCCCAAATGACCCATGAACGCAGAGATCTTTTCGGGATAAGTCGAAGCCTCTTTAAGAGCTTCCTCCCATAATTCGTCTGTAGCAAAAATGTCCTCTAATGCCCAAGTGTACTTGGGATCAACTTCACTTCTCTTTGGTATAGCCTTTTGTGTTGCCATTGATATGTCCTTTCTAAAAGTGGCCTTATGCCGATTTCAATTTAATTATACCACATTAATCCGACTTTGCAACGGTGAACGAATAATTTTATGCACAAACATCTCCAATCGTCTCATAATTAAAATGAAACCGTTTGAACAGGAATGACTTCATGTATCTCATTCCGCTATGTTTATTTTATCCACCACTCGGGTGTCAGCTCTCCCAGAGTTACGATTTTTTCGTTGTTATAGTCCAACATAATTTCTATATTCCGATAAGTGTTCGGCATTAGCTGAACCATAAGTTCCCTACACGCACCGCAGGGCGCACCTGTAGACCCGTTCGGCATAATGGCAATTACTTTTGAAATTCTATCTTCACCTTGAGTCAACATATTGAAAATGGCATTCCGCTCCGCACAAATACCCAAAGTCGAACAGGTGTCCACGCAAACTCCCGTATAGATTTTTCCGCTCTGCGATAGAATTGCGGCGGAAACACCGCCTGCTTCAACATAATCTGAAATTCTTCTCTGATGCTGCACAGATTGAGCTGCATCGAACATCTTCTTCCAAATCAAATCCATTTTCGCTCTCCTTATCCGTGGAACGGATTTAACACCATGCTTAACAGCACATGGTTTACATCATTGTGATTAAGTCCATCGCCGTCGATGACTTTAATAAAGGATACAGTTCCGCAGGCTTTATGACCTGTCACCGAAATTTGATATGTTCCGGGCTGTAAAATATTTAAAGTAAACTCTATATGTGAAAGTCCCCTGCCCTCATAAATAGGTTCTTCACCATCTATACCGACGGTTACGTCCACCGTACCCTCATTCTGCGCTATTGAAACTCGAAGAGATTCCCCTTTCGATAGTTCAATAGTTGAGACTTCCTGCCTATTTAATATAGAGTAATCCATTTTAAAAAAATCGATATCGGAAACTATGTTTCCGTCAAATGCACTACCGCCCCGGCATGCCGCCATGCCGATACAGATTAGTAGCGTCAAGAAGGAAAGTTTTATCATAAACTTTGATGTTTTACTCGATTTATCTGTGAACATACATCCTTGACGGCTCTGTCTCTCCGTCGCCCTGCACCAAACAAAGAAATTCCCAATCATAACGTTCGTAAAATCCCGTATGGTCTGTAAGCAAATACACAGGGGATATTCCATGCAATTTCAGCTCACTCACCGCCATATTAAGTAAATTACCTGCAATCCCTTTACAGCGATATTCTTTTTCCGTGTACACGGCACAGATATTGGGTGTTAAGTCCTTTCTGTCATGAAAATCATTCTCTATCACTCCCAATCCGCCGACAATTTTGTTATCATTCAAGCAAAGATACCAGCCGTACTCGGTTACACCGTTTAAATAATCATTCATGCACGCCAGATAAGCTTCTTTTGGGACGCCCCATTTTTGATTAAACCATTCAGCCGCAGTTTCTTTTAATTGAGGCTGTTTACGCAAAGCTATGTATTCAAATTTATTCATATTACACCGATTTAATAGGATGACGAATTACGGTTTTGCGGCGTTCGGAAGCAACCTTTCGTGCATCGGAGAGATATATCTCGTGATGAAAACGTGTATTCGAGATATCGGTCTTGTACCCGTTTTCGGCAATAAATTCATTCATAAGAGCAATGGTCGCAGGTTCATCGTCATACGCTCCGATATGCATACATTGAACGCACAATCCTTCATGATAAGTCAGAAACTCCGCCTTGGAGAAATCGGTTTTCTTTTTTCGGGTTGCTTCGTCAACAGCCCAATCAAAGTCTGCCTTTGTTACAAAATCCGGCAAACGAATAAGAGAAATCCATTGGAAAGAATCCTTATGCACATAATCAATACCGTCCACACCATCCTGCCACCAGAACCCTTCCAGCGGCGGTACGACGTAATCAAAGTAACCTTCGATTCTGTGATCTCCCAATTTAGACATCTTTATTGTAAAAGCTATTCCATACAGCAAGCTCATCGCATTTTTGTATTCTCCGCCCTCAACATTCGGATCGCCCTTGCCTCTGACTGCAATAAAATTCATCGGCGGGACATCCACGATGCTCGGTTTATTTTTAGGCATATAAAATTCCTTGTATTCCTTTTTATAATCAAACGCCATAATTAATCCTTCTTTCTTCTTTTAAATTTCGGAACAGATACTCCTTTTTTGTTGACATATGTATTTTCTTTTTTTAATTACACAAAAGTTTCAGCAGACCAATCACTAATAAATGCAGTGGATAATAAAGGTAAAACACCCATTTCATTATACGATTGACTGTAGAATTTTTACCTCGTTCACCGCTATACAAATACAAAATGGGAATTGAAAGCACCACCGCCATCTGCATTAAACCGTAAATACGGTCAATTGCAAAGAAATAGACAGCAGCATAAATACCGACATAGAACACCATCCAAAGCATCTGCACCTTAAAGTTCCCACGATTCGTTCCGAATGCCAGAACGCAAAGGCTCGCAATGCAGCTCCAGTCACTCGGCAAAGCAATCACGCAGATAAGAACTACTATCAACGTTTTTACCCACTGTTTAAGACTTTTATTTTCTGCCACTCTCAACATTACCAAACCCCAAGCCAAAGACCAGATAACGCTCGTTTGATTAAGTATTTCTCCATAGTAAAAAGGGATGAACGATTTGGGATCTACATATGCGGTCCCCGCAAACGATGACAACACATAAGGACAGTGTGACAGCAGTGCGAATAGAAACAGACGCAATGTGTACTTATTTATATTCTTTGTGTAGTGATAACCCTCAGCGATAAAATAGCACATGACGGGACATGTAATTCGTCCGACGATATGCAAGGCAAGCGGAAGCGGCTGCGTTGTAAAACCCGGGAAAACGAACCATGTTACATGGTCTATAGTCATGGCAATTATAGCAATAAGTTTAATTGTGTTTGCGTTTAGTTTCTTTTCCATAAAAGTAAAGCTTAAATCAGGTATAGATTTCTATTCCGTCAAAGTTTTTTAAATGTACCTTTTCTGCATCGTATATTCGAAAGTTCGATGTGGCGCAAGCCGAGAAGTCTGTCCGCTTCCTCTGCTGTCTTTTCGTATTTGCCGTTGGTATGATGAACAAATACATAACTGACACACTTAATTTTTCCTGACGACTGCCTGCAAAAGCTTCTTACGGGAGCAGCAAGAGAAAACACCCAGATTGGCGAACAGATTGTCACATGATCGTACTTTGTTATATCAACGGGAACAGGTTCAATCGGCATATCCCACCTATTCATTGCGTACCTTCCACACCACCAGAAACCGATAGTACCGCCGGTTTTCTCGATCGCTTTAATTTCGCAAATTTCTGCGCCTGTGCTATTGGCGATTTCGTATGCAACCTTCTTTACATAACCCATACGGGAGAAAAAGACCACCAATTCGGTTTTATTCGTTCCGACGTTATTAAAGTCTTCGGCATTTACCGAAAACGATTCCTGTTTTTGAAACACCCATGCCGCATAACCCGTGACCGCCTGCGCAAAACCAAAAACAAAATAGGCTGTGGACATGAAATTAAATGGGAACATATAAAACTGGATGCCAATCCACAACATCAGCGTTATGCCGAACGCACTGCCCATAATTATACCCGATTTTTTCTTTGCCAGCAACAGAGCTGTTGCAACTAAGTTAGTCAAACCATTTACAATAAACAGTGCCCAACCCGAAAATGTTAAATTCTGAAACAGGACGTCAGCAAACGGAAGCACTTGAAAATACGGTAACATTGCATCCATGCCCAGTGCTTTCCCACTTGGATCAATGAGCATGGCTAACGCACCTGCCACTGCACCGATACCGATGAACAGCGTCCAAAAGATTAGCCACCGACGTGCAATCTTAAATCTTGACTTCATAGCAGATCAGAACTTTTTTCGGATTCCGCACCGTATTTGCACAACAGGGATACAACTATAAATGTAACGCCCAATACTACGTTTTCAAAACCGTCAAGCTCGATTTTCTCTGTATTTCCGAAAAATTGAGCAATCGTTCCCTGCGCAATCTGCGCCAAAATCACGGCGACGATGGGAATCCAGATTACACTAATGCCCAGACGCATTAATTCCTTTGCACCATCCAATGTAAACGGAGTACCTGCTTTCAGCTCACGGTCAAAATAGCGATATGCCATTCGTGAGACAAAAAACTCCCCGACGCAGAGAATCATGCCTACCGCAATTGCAGCCCAAATTGTACCCTCTACAATACCTGCTTCGGTTTGCAAAATGTTGTGTAAAGTTACTCCGCCAAGCTTTACTGCCTCACCGCCGATGAGCATTGCAATGCTTCCCACTACGCAGCCGCAAAAACCTATGATACAGCAAATGTAAATAATTTTACTGAGTATCTTTCCGATTTTGGAAAGGGTTTGAATGGAGTTTAAAGTTTTCATAATAATCCTCACTTTTTCATTGTTCCTTCAACATTTTTCAAAGGTCACTTTATTATCTTTCATAGAGATTTTACCGACTCTGTAGCCATATTCAATCAGTTCCTTTTTATAGCGCAAAAAAGAATGATCGATAGAAACGCCGCTAATGTCGGCAATTTCCCCAAAGGTTAAAGTGATAACTCCTTCATCATGGGCTTTTATGTATTGCCAAAGCAATTTGTATTTACTCATTGTAATTCTCAATAATAATCGGCACAGGCGATAATGCGGTTTTAATCACATTGCCGCCTGCCTGTTCGTTTATCTGAAAAGTTGAGTATCGAGTTTCAGTTTTTCTTTTGCCGGAAACATCTTATCAAACGCTTCCGCTTCGTTTTCTTCTACAAAATAACATTCTGGCGGAGTATACTCTCCGTTAATATCGTCAAGATACCCTTCCTCAAGTTCTTTACAAAGGAAAAAGGAAGCATCCTCGCCTTTCGGCAAATCATGATAACGGATGCCGAACTTACTTGCATAGTCAAAACCGCTTTTGCCGTAAAAGTCAATGTTTCCTTCGAGGCAAATCACCTTGATACCGTACTCCCTTGCTCGTTCTAAGGTATAATCCAGCAGGAGCTTACCGTAGCCTTGGCGTTTAAACCTCGGAGCAATACAAATCGGACCCATGGCGGCAATGGGAATGATTTTACCGTTGTCGGCAATAATTTCCGCACGGACAAAAACATTTTGCCCTATAAGTTCGCCGTCCTTTTCAAGAACATAATTCAGCTCCGAAATGAAATCGGGATAATTTCTCATCCGATTCAACACATAGTGTTCGAGACAACCCGGACGATACACATTCCAAAATGCTTCTCTCACCAGATTTTCAACTTCTCGACGTTCTTCTTTTCTTTCCAAACGAATGGTATAGTCATATTTATTCATTATTTTTC
>CAYPXV010000079.1:0-6915 GCA_964414925.1 uncultured Clostridium sp.
TTCTTGCCTGGTCGGCAATAGCACGGGTGATAGCCTGACGAATCCACCATGTAGCATAGGTAGAGAATTTGAAACCTTTTTGATAATCGAATTTATCTACAGCCTTAATCAAGCCGAGATTACCTTCCTGAATCAAATCGAGAAGCTGCATACCCCTACCCACATAGCGTTTGGCGACACTGACAACAAGGCGCAAATTAGCTTCTTCGAGTTTATGCTTTGCTTCCAAATCACCCTCGGACATACGCACTGCAAGTTCCATTTCCTCTTCCTGAGTAAGAAGGGGGATTCTGCCTATTTCCTTGAGATACATACGCACCGGGTCATCGACCGAAGTACCCTCTGCGCTGAGAAGTTTGGCATCGACCTCGGCGATATCCTCGGTAGTCACGCCTGCCAAATCAACGGGATCCGTGATATCCTCCTGCTCCAAAGCATCGACAATTTCTATATTGGCATCATCAAGCTTATCATATGCAAGCTCAATCTGTTCGGTGGAGATGTCATCATTGGAAAAAGCATTACTGAAATCGTCGAACGGGATACTTCCGCTCAATTTTCCTCGTTCGATAAGCTCGTCCACCTTTTTAGCCACAACGGTATTTTCTTCTCTATCGTGCTGCATATAAAACCTCCATGTTATCTTATGCTTCTGCTTTTTAAAATCAATTCGGATTGTTCCGCTTGATATTTTCTTCTTAAATCGGGATCGGATTGAGATTCAATCAAATCCGTAAGTTCTTTAATACGCTCATCAATGACGTATTTATTTATGGATGCGATGCAATCGACGGCAGTTGCGTAAGGCTCGTCAATCTGCTCCGTCATATCGGCAGCACCGCCCGCAAATTCTCCCTCGGGTCCTTCGCACGAAGCTATCAGAGCCGCAATGTCGGGTGAATCGGTATTTTTATACTGTTCAAAAAGATTTTGAACAAAATCGGCAAGATGGGTTTCCCCGAATAGTTGCACAGAAAACCCCGGCATGGACTTTATTTCCGCAGCAGCCGTTTTGGACTTCAACAGGCTTGCTACAAGCAACTGTTCCGCCTTAACCCGTTCGGACACGATTTTCCTGCGTCTGAAAACGCCGACGGTATTTTTTCTTTGTTCGTATTCCGTTTCAGTTTTTACTTCGCCGCACTGTTTTTTGAGCGTATCCATATCTATTCCCGTGCGTTCGAAAACAAGCTTCAGATATCTGTTTCTTTCAACGGGTTGAAGTGAGGCAATGTACTCACAAGCTTGCTTTGCGTACTTTTCCCTGCCGTCCGCTGTTTCAAGATTAAAGTTTCCTGCCATAAATTCGAGTCTGAACTCGGAGGCACTCATAGCGGAGTCACGTAGGGTCATAAACGCATCCTTTCCGTAGGAACGGATAAACTCATCGGGGTCTTTACCCTCGGGAATTCTTATAACCCTCGGTTCAACATCTGTCTGCTCCAGTATTTCCAGTCCGCGCATCATGGCTTTTTGCCCTGCACTGTCACCGTCATAGGCATAGAAAACACTCTGTGCATATCGTGAAATAAGCTTTGCCTGCTGATTTGTCAATGCCGTTCCCAACGAAGCTACGGCATTATCGACGCCGTGCTGATGAAGGCTTATGACATCCATATAACCTTCAACCATTATCAATTCGGAAAGTTTTTTACCTTTCATCAGATTAATTCCATAGACGTTATGCCTTTTATTATAGATGAAAGTATCGCCGGTGTTCATGTACTTTGCACCGTCATTGCCCGATATAATTCTGCCGCCGAAGGCAAGCACCTTGCCTGCCGGAGAGATTACCGGAAACATCAATCTGTCATGGAAGAAATCAAAGGTAGCCTCATCGTTCTTTCTTCCGTGAACGCAAAGTCCCGCATCGGTAAGCTCATCCCTTGTATAGCCCAATTTCGACAGATGATTGAATAAAGCATCCCAGTCGTTCGGGGCGTATCCCAAGCCGAACTTGACGGCGATATTTTTATCGATACCTCTTTGAATAAGGTACTGCCTGGCAGCAACACCGTTTGGGGAAAAAAGCTGTTTAACGTAAAACATGGCAGCTTCCCTATTTGCGCTGTAGAGCCTGTCACGCTTCAGTTTATCCGCACGCAGCTTCGCATCGTCCACCTCATTTGGCATATCCATTCCGGCACGTTGTGCAAGAAACCTTATTGCTTCTATATAATTGAGGTTTTCCGCCTGCATGATAAACTGGATAACGGTTCCGCCCGCCTTACAACTGAAACAATGAAAAAGCTGTTTATCCGGAGTAACGCTGAAAGATGGGTCTCTTTCCTGATGAAACGGACAAAGTCCCCACATTCTTCCGCCCTTGCTTGTTAACTTTGTGTATTCGGATATTACCGAAACAATATCGTTTCGAGACATAAGCTCGTGTATCCAAGCTTGGGGGAAAGCCATGAAAAAACTCCTTTCAGCGAAAATAACACCTATACTTTATTATTCTCCGTATTCCCCGATTTTCCTGTCGAATAATTTTATATTTTAACGATAAATCAGGCGGATCAGATTATCAAACCGATTGACAGGCTGTTATTCTCCCTTATGAAACGGATATAGCTGCGCAGTTGAACCAATACGTCCAATCGTTCAGCAGCATCGTCATCATTGAGAAGTGCCAATAATCTTGCCGCATTCATGCACTGTTCTATGTCGTAATGATTTGCAAACAGTTGAAGCTTGCCCTCTGCCTGTTCCAATATTTGAAGAATTTCATGGCTTATTCGATTTACGGATTGCATATCGGAATTAAGGCTTGCCTCTTCGGCAGCATCAATTAAGGGCGTCAGGGTATTTTCAAGCGATGCAGTAAACAAAGCACTTAAAATAAACGCAAACATGAGCAGCATCAGCCCCACAATCAACCCTATAACGATGGCAAGAGACTGTTTTTTTAATTTTTTATCGGCTTTTTGTTTCATAATGCTCATTGATGTTTCTCCAGACTGTAGAATATAACCGCAGGTTCTTTATTTTTTTGTTGTTTTCCTTGAACATGGAGTATTTTTTCGGAATCGAGCGAAGCAAACAAAACATTTTCGGCGGAAGAAAAGCCCATGGACGCAATTAAATTATTTAAAAATTTTTCATCCAACCCTGCCGCACGGATAGTATCGGCATGAATTTTACCGTCGGTAATCAGTAAAAAAGCGGGAGCAGCCGGGGAGGATGCAAGTTTCAGTGTCTCATTCGTTGCAGGTTGTTTGCCGGGTTTAAGCAGTACGCTCAAGCTTCCGTTCGTTTCAAGAATTGCATATTCGACATCGGCGAAGGCGAAAACGCCCTTATCGCGGAGTCTTGAAGATAGGTCATTAAGCGTGAAGTTGGCGGCACGCATAACATCCTCACGAACAACGCCTTTGGCGATTACGACAAGAGGGCTGCCGCAAATAGTAACCCTGAACTTTTCGTTTTTCAATGAAAGATGCGAAACAAGTCTTTGCATAATAAAAAGGGCGAGGATAGTCACCACACCGTAAGCAAGCGGAACGGCAGGGTCGGAGATGGGAACGGACGCAAGGTTTGCGATAAGAAGCGTAACCACCAAATCAAATGGCTGCATATCGCTCAATTGACGTTTACCCATAAGACGCATAATAACAAACATAAACAGATAAATGAGAATTGTTCTGATGAATAAAGTAAGCATAAAACCTCCGTATTTATATTTTAAGATTAGCATCATGGACGTAAATAATTCAATTACTTGCAAAAAGAATAAAAATGTGTATAATAGGATTGTTGAAATAACGAGGAGGAAATTTTTCATGAAAAAGTTTTTATGTTTTGTACTATCCTTAATCATGCTTGTGTGTTTGGTCGGCTGTTCCGAAAAAAAGAACGAGAGTACCAATGACGGCATACACGTTAAGTTTATCATCGACGCTGCAAATGCGTACAACAACGAATCGCTCGACCCCGACATTAAGGAAAAGCTTAATGACGGAATCATATTGAATGCGGAGTACCTTGAGTTGAGCCGTGACTGCACCGCAGGCGATGCAACGAAGCTTGCCTGTCAGATTCATTCCATAGTACTTGACAGCGAAGTAAGCAGCTACGGTTTATTCGTTAAGGGAATAAGCGGAGTAAAGAACGGTATGTTCGGAGATATGAGTTATTGGCTTTTCAAGGTCAACGGTGAGACTCCCGAAGTAGGAGCGGACTACGTTATTTTAAACGACGGAGACCTTGTTGAGTGGGTATACACCTGTAACGGCGGAGAAGACTTAGCCGATTAAGGAAAAAAAGATAGGAGGACGATATGCACGATTTTAACGGCAAGCACCGTGACGCATTATCCATAGTCGCAAAGATTTCATGGATAATCGTCGGCATTACGGCGGTAGTGCTTGCAATACTGCTGATAACATCGGCAAAAAACAAGCCGGAAGGAACCGGCGAATACATAGACATATACGGTACCGCTTCACCGACGCAGGCACCTGTTCCCACACAGGCACCGCAGGCGACGCAGCCGCCGCTTGATACGGAAGCACCCACGCAGACTCCGCAGCCCACGGCAACACCTGTACCCGAGTACACCGAAGCACCTGTTATCGACGCATCGATATTCGACGGCAGCGCATTTGTCGGCAATTCACTGTTCGAAGGTTTATACCGTTACGGCTTAATAACCAACGCCGACTTTATGACCAAGGTAGGACTTAACATATTAAGCGTTTACACCGATTCCAAAACCGGAGGAAGCATACCTGTTATAGATGAACTCCGTGCGGGTAATTATAAGACAATAGTACTGCTTTTCGGTCAGAACGAACTCGGCTGGCCCAGTCTCAATTCGTTCATTGAGCATTACGCAAAGCTAATCGAGGATATTAAGCAAATGCATCCGAACGCCGAGATTTTCCTTACAGGACTATTGCCCGTATCCGAAGCAAAGAGTGCGCAGGGCGGCGAGTCGGGTGTTAATAATGAAAGGATTCAGATGTATAACGAGCAGATAGAGCAGCTTGCACGTACATCGAATTGTAATTTCATTTCCGTACCCGAAGAACTTATGACATCGAACGGGGCACTTGTAGAGGGTGCGTCATCGGACGGAATACATTTGAATATGGACTGTTCTAAAATTTGGGCAGAGCATATAAGCAGAGCCGTTATGGCAGCGCATAACAATTAAAACTCAATTTAAATCGGAGGATAAAACGAATGAAAACAACAAAAAGAACAATTATAGTCGTACTTATTGCGGTTATGGTCTTGGGACTTTTCGCATGTGCAAAGCAGAAGGAATTAAACCTTAACACCGCAGAAACCGCAAATCGCTTTATAAGCGAAATCGAATTTGAAGAAACTCCTGCCATAATCGAGGATGAAGAATTTGCCGTTGAAAAACTCTTCGGAATCGACACCGCTCTTGTAGCAAAGACGGACAGCGGTCTTGACGCATGTGTAGCGGTTTGCTCATCCACTCCCGAAACCGTAATAGTAATAAAGGCGGTTGATGCGGAAGCAGCAAAGAACATTTGCGACAATTATTTTGCAAGCCGAGTCGAGTCCTATCGTCATGACTACGACAACTACGGTCCGGAACAGATTGCAAAGCTTGACAACTGCATGAACAAGGCTGTCGGCGAATATGCATTCCTTTTGATCACAAATAACAATTCCGCTGCGGAGACTTTATTGAATGACCTTACAAAATAAACCGCAGTCGCAAAAAGCAAATATAGCATTGATATGCGTATTCATGGCATTCATTGTTATATTTCTTTTGCTCTTATGTGTTCTTCCCAAGCATGAAGGGGAATTAAGTCCGAACGAGAGACGTGTGCTTGCGGACGCCCCCAATGCGGAATGGGACAATATTTTAAGCGGTAATTTTGCCACGGAAGTTGACTCATGGCTTGAGGACCATTTTCCCGCAAGGAATTTCTTTGTTGCATTGTATTCGTACCTCAACCGTTATACCGGCAGAAATGCAACGGAGAGCATAATAATGGGAAAGAACGACCGTTTGTTTACCGCACCCGTCAAGCTTGACGAAGAAAAATTGGGAAAGAACGGAAATTCGGTTAAGGAGTTTGCCGAAGAAAATTCCCTTGAAGCCTATTCGGCGATAATTCCGAGTGCGGGTTATATGCTCGAGGATGAATTACCCACTTTGCATCTTGAATACAGCGATGCGGCAATAATTGACGGATTCAATGCGGCAGCAGGCGCAAATGCAATCGATGTTGAAAGATTATTCGCCGCTATGGACGATACTTCATCTTTATATTATCGCACAGACCATCATTTGAGCATGGACGGAAGCTATTCGATTTACTGCGAAATAGCGAAGCAACTTGGCATTTCCCTCATTTCGGAGGAAGAATTTGACAAGACCTCCTATGAGTTTTACGGAACAAGCTACGGAAGCAGCGGATTACTTTTAACGCAGCCCGATACGCTGGAAGTTTGGACGAATGAATCCATGGAGCAAATTTCCGTCACCACCATCGATGGCGGAAGTGAAAAGACGTATACGGGTATGATTGACGAGGAATGTTTAAAAGAGGATGTGGTTGATAAATATGCCGCATACCTATACAGTAACCACGGCGTTACCGTTATCGAAAATCCGCAGTCAAACGGAGGTACTTTACTTGTTTTAAAGGACAGCTACGGCAATGCAATAGTTCCTTTCCTTGCAGAGCATTTCTCCAAAATCGTTATGATCGACACCAGATACTATAATTCAGCCTCGCCTATGCCGTCCGAGCTTTGCAAAGAATATGGCATTGACAAGATGCTTATTATTCTGGGTGTAGACACCGCTCAAACGACCGGCGATCTCGTCTGGCTAAGATAAATATTTTTCAGAAGCTACACACCTGACAATCGGGCGGTGGTCGTATAACAGTTAAAGGACGTGTATCGCAAAAGATACACGTC
>CAYPXV010000080.1:0-6490 GCA_964414925.1 uncultured Clostridium sp.
ACAAAATTCTCCCGACAGCCTCGGCTCAGAGATGATAAGATATTATAATAAGAGCTGCCGGCATTTTTAGAAATTACAACGGTTTAATTCTATTGATAAAAAGCGAACATAAATCAATTGTTTAATGCTCAAACCATCTGTAAAAAGAATAATTCTTTAGATTAAATATTTTTAAAAACCGCTTGACATTACTTTTGTTGATACTGTATAATAGACGCAAATAAAGTAGGAGGTGCAAAAAAGATGCACGAAACAAGTTACTCACTGTTCAAACCCCCGACCGCCTTGCTGCTCGCAGTGCTAATGTTGATGATGTTTTGCTTTCCATCAGCATTCTCATATGCCAGCACATATCAAGGGCGAACAATAAGAGTTCTCATGGTTTATGACGAAAGTTTTGAGCAACTGCTTATTTCCAACTCCATAACATCCACACCCGAGCATCGAATTGAGCAAATACTAAGATTGGCTGAAATACCGTTAAAGAAAATGTGGAACATTTCTTTGGATGTATCTATGGCAACATACGAACAAACATTCGGAGAAGAACCGGATGTTAATAGCTGCCCCTATGTTCATCAAATATCATATCATTCGCATGATGGCGATGTAATTTCAGAGAAATGGCTTTCAAACAGAGCATGTGAATGTTTCGCAGATATCACGTGTAATGCTAATCATCATACAAGTGCAGAACGCTTAGTCCATAGAGCTAATAATTTAGCGCATTCTCTTGAAAACTATGATTTTGTTTGTTTAGTGAACGGACACGTTTCTTGCTTTTATAGGGACGGACGTCACCGAAGTTGTGCAGGAATGAGCATCATGCGAGGGAATGGTTTTATTATAAGTGGGACTAATGGCTTAAATAATAATGAAGACAACCATTATTCAAACATTTTGGAGATGCGTAATACTTTTATTCATGAACTATCTCACTGCTATGATCTTGACGATGGATACTTTTATGCCGGCGTTTGCGACAGTAATTATCCTTGCGTTATGTCCAAAACGATTTCGGGTGTGGTTTACGCTGAAAATATGTGGTGTCCCAGTTGTCTTGCAAAATTTACTTATGACAGATTCGGAACAATTAATGAATGAGGTGAATATTTATGAATAAACGAATACAATCCTTGCCTATGTTGGTTTCTGTATGCCTTGCATCCTTCTTTGCGATTGCAACGATTTTCGCATACTGTAAAGTTTCAGTCAAAAAAGAGAGTCAAGTTTCTGAATCGGGCATAAACGATACAGAACTTTTAAACGTATTGGAAGCCGAAGAACCGTTGGTATTTTCAACAATGGAAGAATATCAAGCATATCTTTCATCATTACCGACAAACGCTCAACTGAATGAAGAACCGGCAACGGTTTCAGCGTGTTCGCAGATTATCCCCAACGATGTTCATTTGACAAACATCACGGTTGATAGTACCGGAACTACATTCAATTACTCGGTTGATCGCGAAGGCAACATTCTGTTTTATCATACAAGCGATGAGACTATAATTTCAATGGTTTCATCCTTAATCCAGAAACAGTTCGTAGGAGACTTTATTACTAATTACAGGGAGTTTGCCGCTAATTTAGCTGACGATATCGGTGCTGTACCATTATTGTCACCCACAAACTCGGTAATTTACTCCGGACCGGTGTATGCTGATATTTATATTGATGAAATAGATGCAATGCAGAATGTTCTGGTTGGTACTCAAAAAATAGTATATACAGCCACACCCAACGAAGAATACGACGGAACAGTAATGTACTACTATTATCCCGCTACAATTTCCGAAAGGGAATTTGCGGCATTTGCGCAACTAAGTGACTTTGATTAATATTTAACGGAGGTTAATATGATAATGACAAAGAAAAAAGTGATTTGCACCATTTTATGCATCGTGATGGCAATATGCTTTACGATGCCGACACTTGCCGAAACGCCATCGGACTACTATGAGCATGACTATGAGATGTACTATAATTTCATGCATCAGACGAATGAGGCACTCGGCATTAACAACGAGACGGCGCTTGAGGAGTGTTTCAATGAAAACTTTGATGACATCGACATAGGTGATATCGAAGACATGGATGGCTGCGGAAACTGCATTTCTCCCATTTTCCACTCTGCAACACTGGACGGAAAGAGATACATTTCCTGTGTAGAGTTCAAGGTATATGTACCGTACGGATATTCCGACGGCGAATACTGTTTCGATGGTTATATCGTAGTAAGTCCGGATTATTGCGGAGCATTTGATATAAGCGGAACATTAACAAGAAGTGTAAAAAGCCCCGAAACCAATGCAACGCATATAGAATCAATTAATATAGATAATTGCACAAGGCTTACACATTTCAGCTTTGACGGACAGAAACATTGCAAAAGCTTTTCGGCAATTAATTGTCCGGCACTTTCAAGTGTAGATTTGATGAACTGCGATTTTCAGCGTATAACGATACAACCGGACGGATATGAAAAGCCCCTTGACATAATTGCTGTAGGGCACGGCAATATCGAAATATGGTACGACAATTATCCTGACGAAAGAATGGTTATAATGACCGAATCGGAGTATGAAGGATTCTGCGGTTTTTACATCAACGGAGAATGTGTTCACGACTATGTAAACATGCTGTATGAAGGAAACGGAGACACTGTTTACGCATGCTTTGCAGGAGATGTGAATAACGACGGACGCATCAATGTACTTGATGCAAACCTCATCATGCGCCAGGCATTGGGCGATTCCCCGGAAATAAACATAACGGGATACGACCTTAACGCAAACGGGACTGTATCGACATCGGATGCACTTATCGCAATAAGGATCGGGATGGGTTTATAAGAGAGAATAAACAGATCCAACATTAGCAAGGAAAAAGGAAAACGCACCTCATGAAAAAACAGCCTTCGGACAAACCGAAGGCTGTTTAAATATTGAAATAATTAAAGTAAGCGTTGACCGTTAATCACAAGAGCGAACTTCAAGCCGAGGCGTGAAGCGGCGGTGGAACAAAGCTTCATACGGGTCAAGAATATTTCGAAGAAATCCATAATGGAGCAATAGTGAGTATCGATCGTCAAAGAAAGCGTAATGACAGATTTAGAGTCATCAAAGGAGAGGGTGCTTTCGGTGACGGAGAAATTGACTCTATCGTGGATATCGAAGGAATCGGGATCGGGGTTTCTGACTCTGCTGCGGCGGACATCGGATTTATCGGCGATAATCAGAGCGGCGGCGATGGGATTCACGGGAACGCCCGTACCTTCATCATGGTTACCTATAGCGGTAACGATAAGAGCGAGGTCATAGGCAGGCATATCCATTTCTTCAAGGATACGAAAAGCCATGAGGGCACCACTTTGGGAGTGGTCAACACGATTGATGAGGTTTCCGATATCATGAAGATAAGCGGCGATACGAACGAGTTCGACATAATGCTCGGGGTAATCGAGAGTTTTAAGGATAAGAGCGGCATTATGACAGACGACACCGACATGAGCGAATGAATGTTCGGTAAAGCCGAGGGCACGGAGTGACGCATCGGCACGGGTGATGAAGGTGTTAATGCGCTCGTTATTTTTAATATCGGAAAAAGAAATCATACTCATCTTACTTTAAGACCGGGCAGAAGTTCCGACATCACGGTAACTGCGGAGAGATTATCTTTTTCATCGGCAGCGCAAAGAATCATGCCATGGCTTTCGATACCGCAGATGGTTTTGGGAGCGAGGTTAGCGACAACGACGACGGTTTTACCGACGAGCTGCTCGGGAGAATACCAATTTTTGATACCGGAAAGAACGGTTCTGGTTTCGAAGCCCAAATCGAGGGTACACTTGAGCAATTTTTTGGATTTTTTAACTTCCTCACAAGCGACGACCTTAGCAAGGCGCAGATCGATTTTAGCGAAATCATCGAAAGAGATTTCGGGGAGCAATTCGGGCAGTGTCGATTCGGTTTCTTCCTGTTCGGCGGTAGATTCGGGGGTAGGTTCAGCTTTCGGGCGCAGAGTTTCCAAAAATTCGAGTTCCTTTTTGGTATCGATTCTGGGGAAGAGAGGCGCACCTTTGGAAACCTTTTGGTTTACGGGAATCAAGCCGAAGGAATCGAGGCTATCGAAGGAGGTTAAATTCTCATCGGTAATACCGAGCTGTTCAAAAATAATCGGGGCTGTTTCGGTCAAGAACGGACGCAGGCATACGCCGACGAAACGCAGACATTCTGCTAAATTGAACAGGACGGTAGCAAGGCGTTCACGCTTATCGGGGTCTTTGGCAAGCAACCAGGGAGCGGTTACATCGATGTACTTATTGCAAAGTCTGACGAGTTTGAATATTTCCGCAAGAGCCTCATTGGGGTGGAACGCATTCATGGCAGCATCGATGGAATTTGAAAGAGCGAGGGCAGCATTAATCAAAGGTTCATCCTCATCGGGGACAGGCTGCGAATTAAGGGGAATATTACCATAGAAATACTTTTCGATCATGGCAACGGTTCTTGAAAGGAGGTTGCCGAGGTCATTAACGAGATCGCTGTTAATGCGGTTAATGAGGGTAAGATTATCGAAGTTACCGTCATAGCCGAACGGAAACTCACTTAGCAGGAAGTAGCGAATAGCATCCACACCGTAGCGTTCGACGAGCATAACGGGGTCAACGACATTACCTGTGGACTTACCCATTTTTTTACCATCGAGGACAAGCCAGCCATGACCGTAGACATGTTTGGGCAGAGGGATATCCAGAGCCATAAGGATAATGGGCCAAACGATGGTATGGAAACGCATAATTTCCTTACCGACAATATGGACATCGGCAGGCCAATAGCGTTTATACATTGAGTCATCGTCCGATAGGAAGCCTAATTTGGAGAGATAATTCAAGACAGCATCGAACCAGACATAGACGACATGCTTACTATCGAAATCGACGGGGACGCCCCATTTAAAGGTACTGCGACTGACGCAGAGGTCTTCGAGACCGGGCAGCAGGAAATTATTAAGCATTTCCTTTGCACGGGAAGCGGGCTGAATAAAATCGGGGTTATCGTTTATGTACTGAATAAGGCGGGGAGCGTACTTACTTACACGGAGGAAATAGCTTTCTTCCGTAACTTCCTCAATGGGTCTGCCGCAATCGGGGCAGACGCCGCCGCTCTGTTTGAGCTGAGTTTCAGTCCAGAACGATTCACAGGGGGTGCAATACATACCCTTATATGTACTTTTATAGATATCGCCCTTTTCGTAAAGGAGCTTAAAAGCCTTTTGAACGCAGGCGATATGATAATCATCGGTAGTACGAACGAAGCCGTCATTAGAGATATTCATAAGCGACCAGAGCGAATGGAATCCCTCAACTATCTCATCGACGTACTGCTGAGGGGTAACGCCCTTTTCCTGAGCCTTACGTTCTATTTTCTGACCATGTTCATCCGCACCTGTCAAGAAATAAACGTCATAGCCTTTCAATCTTTTGTAACGTGCAAGCGCATCGGTATTTACGGTGCAATAGGTATGACCTATATGCAGTTTTGCGCTCGGATAATAAATCGGTGTTGTGATATAAAACGGTTTCTTTTCCATTTTCTTTTCCTTTCTCAAATAATTCTGTCTTAATTTCCCGGGAAATAAAAAACCCTATGCCGAAAAATTACGACATAGGGGCGAATAATAAACGCGGTACCACCCTACTTTCCCCTACTTTATAAGCAAGGGCTTCATTAAACGCTGTAACGTGCGTACGCGCCGAAAGCTAAAGCACAGAGCAGTTCACCTTCGGAGACTCGGGAGCCATGTTCGGAGGCATCTTTCAACGACTTTCACCATACGCCGCTTCTCTTTGCAAAGAATACATCCTACTCTTTCCTTCACAGTCCTGTTTATTTTAAATTAGCATTCCTACGCTGTCAAATATATAAATGCTTTAAACGATATAATCTTTTAAGCGTTTACTGCGGCTGGGGTGCTTTAATTTTCTGAGAGCTTTGGCTTCAATCTGGCGGATACGCTCACGAGTGACCTGAAACTCCTTGCCTACATCTTCCAAGGTACGTGTTTTGCCGTCATCAAGACCGAAACGCAAGCGCAAAACCTTTTCCTCACGGGGAGTAAGGGTTGCAAGAACCTCATCGAGCTGACGTTTAAGCATAGCCTGAGCCGCCATGGTATCGGGGGCAGGAGCTTCGTCATCGGCAATGAAGTCACCGAGATGGGAGTCTTCTTCCTCACCGATAGGGGTTTCCAAAGAGACGGGGTCTTGAGCTATTTTGATAATCTCGCGAACTTTTTCCTCGCTAACGCCCATAGCCTTTGCAATTTCGTCATGCCTGGGCTCACGACCCAATTCCTGAAGCAACTGGCGATTGACTCTGACTAACTTATTGATGGTTTCGACCATATGCACGGGGATTCTTATAGTTCTTGCCTGGTCGGCAATAGCACGGGTAATCGCCTGGCGAATCCACCATGTAGCATAGGT
>CAYPXV010000081.1:0-6347 GCA_964414925.1 uncultured Clostridium sp.
AAGAGTGGTATAATATTCATGATAACCGGTTGATTTGCCAATTTTCGTTATTTATTTGGGAATTTTATGATTATTTTAGGAATTGACCCGGGGTATGCTATTCTCGGTTACGGGATTATTAATTCCGAAAAAGGAAAGCTGAACGTTATAGACTGTGGTGTTGTTGAAACAAAAGCGGGAACACCTTTTCCACAAAGGCTTGAAAGGCTGTACGAAGGAACGAGAGCTCTGATAGAACGATTTCACCCCGACCATGTCGCATTTGAAGAATTATTCTTTTATCGCAACACTACCACAGCCATTCAGGTTGCATCGGCACGAGGGGTAAGTTTATTGGCTGTTCAGCAAGCGGGACTACCGCTATATGAATACACTCCCATGGAGGTTAAATTATCCGTTACCGGAAACGGTCATGCCGACAAGGTACAAATGCAAACGATGGTTAAGCTACTTCTAAGGCTTACATCTGTACCTAAACCGGATGATGCGGCTGATGCACTTGGCATAGCGATATGTCACGCAAACATGATCGGACCTGCCGCCGAAGATTACAGGATTAAATAAGGAGCGAATAAACAACAGTATGTATGCTTACATTCGAGGAACTATCGATGAAATAGATGCAAACAGAGCAATAATTGAAGCAAGCGGCGTAGGATATGAGCTTATTTGCAGTAAAAGAACATTATCTTCTTTATCTATAGGAAAGGAAGCAAAGCTCTTAACGTACCTTCATTTATCCCAAGATGCAATTGCATTATACGGATTTTCATCTATGAGTGAGCGTTCCATGTTTAAGCAGCTAATATCCGTATCGCGAATCGGACCTAAGGTTGCATTAAACGTTTTATCCAATATGGACGCCGAGGACGTAAAGCTTGCGGTAATGACCGACAATGTAGCTGCATTCGATCATGTAAGCGGAATGGGACGCAAAACTGCGGCAAGAGTTATACTTGAGCTAAAGGAGAAAATCGACTTCAAGTCTGAATCGACATTTTCCTCCGAAGCTTCGGAACAAAAAACATCCGAGCCTTCAATGAGAGCCGACACAATTGCCGCACTTGTATCGTTGGGATATGACGGCATAGTCGCAGGGCGAACCGTTGCCTCTTTGCCTGAGTGCGAACGAACGGAAGATATGCTGAAGCTTGCACTTAAACAACTTTCAAAAAAATGATTTGACCGACAATAAGGAAATAATTAAGTGAACGACGATAGACTGATAACATCATCGCTTTTGGATGAAGATGAAACAAGTGAATACAGTTTACGACCGAGGTTTTTATCGGAGTACATCGGACAGCGAAACGTCAAGGAGCATATGCGTGTTTACATACAGGCTGCAAAACTTCGCAACGAGACGCTTGACCATGCACTTTTATACGGACCTCCGGGGCTTGGTAAAACCACTCTTGCCGCAATAATCGCAAATGAGATGGGTGGCAATTTAAAGATTACAAGCGGTCCGGCACTTACTCATGGAGGCGACCTCGCTGCCCTACTTTCCAACTTGAATGAAGGCGATGTATTGTTCATAGACGAGATACACAGGCTTAATGCCAACGTTGAAGAAATTCTGTACCCTGCTATGGAGGATTTTGCTTACGACATTATAATCGGCAAAGGACCATCCGCTCGTTCTTTACGTCTGGACTTGCCCAAATTTACTTTGGTGGGCGCAACGACAAGAATGGGGCTGTTAACAGGGCCTTTGCGTGACAGATTCGGAATCAAGGAACAGCTTGAATTATACACAAACGAAGACTTATGCGAAATTATAATTCGAAGTGCAAGTATTTTAGACATACAAATAACCGATGACGGAGCAAAGGAAATTGCATCACGTTCAAGAGGAACTCCGAGAATTGCAAACAGGCTTTTGAAACGAGTACGTGATTATGCGCAGGTTAAAGCAAACGGAATTATCGAAAAAAGCACTGCAAACGACGGTCTTGAAATGCTCAGAATCGATGCATTGGGACTTGACGCTATAGATAGACGCATACTTTCAACGATGATAGAACGCTTCGGAGGGCGACCGGTAGGGCTTGATACAATTGCCGCTGCAACGGGAGAAGATGCAACTACAATAGAGGACGTATACGAACCGTATCTATTGCAATTAGGTTTTATTGCAAGGACGCCGCGCGGACGAATTTTGCTGCCGAACGCATATAAGCACATGGGATATCCGGTGCCCGATAGTAATAATCAAATAAAGTTTATCTGATATTTATCGGATAAAGATAATTAATTAAGAAGTGGAGGCTTCAATAATGATGAGCAAAAAGACGAAAATGCTTGAAGAACGACTGGCTCAAATTGAACAGTCGAACGAGAATCTGCGGTCACAGTTGATACAAGCGAACGAGCAGCTTGAAGTTGTTACCGATTCTTTAGCCGATCGAAATGCAAAACTTAGCGCACTGACGACGGAGCTGTCGGCATTAAAAAGCAAATACGCAGCTGCGACGGATGAGCTGAACGGCAAAACCAATGAACTCGCCACAGCTAATCGCCGTCTTGAAGAATACCGTTTGCGCCAGGATGCCATAGTCAACGCTTTAACTGAAGCGCACGCAACTCGTGACAGAATAATCAGCGAAGCCAACGAAAATGCGGACAGGATAATCGGTGATGCGAAAGACGAAGAAAATTCAATTTTAACATCTGCAAAAGACAAAGCGAACGAAATAAAGAAAGAAGCCGAAAGCGAACTTAAGAATGCACGCATTGAAGCGGAAAAGATTCAATCGGAAGCACTTGAAGAAGCTGCTATGTTAGCCGAAGCTGCCGAAAGCGAAGCAAAAGCACTTATCGAAGCATCCGAAGAAAAGGTAGAATTACAAAGAAAACAGCTTGCGAAGCTTAACAATTCAATTTCAACCAAAGCTGCCATGGCACTTGAACAAACGCAACTTTACGTTGATATGCTGAATTTTATTGCGGAGGCAGAAGAGCCTAATCTTGACGGACTTGATGATGATTTCGAGCAGAACTGTCAAGATTGCGAATGTAAATGCTCCGACCGACAATCTGCGTCCAACTGTGAAACTGAACAAACACAGAATACGTCCGAGACTGTAACCGAAGAAAATTTAAAAGTATGTGCTCCGTGCGGAAAAGCTCATACATGCTGTGAGGAAACGAAGGAAGTTGAGCAAGCCGATGTTGTTCCTAATGAATCCGATTTGGAAACAGATTCAACATGCGGTCAAAAAACAATTGCCAACGGTGGTGATGTCGGAGAATTTATGCGTAATCTTTACAGCATAGAGGGCAGGGATATTCCATGTGATGATGAGGTTATATCCGATGTAGGTGAAGGCACTCCTCTTGTTGTCGAAGACGACGAAGCGGATGAAGAATCTTCTTTGCCGTCGGATGCCGACCTTGCCGAGATTCTTAACGAAATTTTATAATTGTAAAGATTTTGTCCTAAGCACATTGCATATGAATTATTTCATGTGCAGTGTGTTTTTTTATTGCATAAAAGCCTCTCAAGGAAAGCTTAGTTCAACAGTCTTGAGAGGCATATGTATAGTTTTAGATTACGAATCCATTTTATTTTTTAGATTATCGTAAGTGATGATGAAGATTGTTTCGCAAACGAGAGTTTCTTCTCTTGTGTAAAAATGGGCAACCCATATTTCATCATCTATAAAGTAAATGCGGAAGAATAAATCGGAACCGTTTTTATCCGCAACCACAAAACATCTTGTGATTTCATGATTGGATTCATCCGCATCGATTTCGGTTAATTCCGACGGCTGAATTGACCTGTACCAATCCGCTTTGGCAGCATAGGTTCTGATTATACCGTCAAATTGAATTTCGTAATACTGTGGGTTTTCAATCACATTATCACCGAAAACAAATTCATCATCCGTTATTTTAAAGACAGTACCCTTTACTGTTTCATAATATTCGGCAGTGCTTCTTCTCAATTCCGGCGTAATGAACTTTATGGTTTCCACGCTCTTGCTTATAAACTTGTACCAACCCCTTTCGAAATTCTGAGGTAACGTACAGTTATCGGAATTAATTATAAACTCATCGGGTATTTTTTCGGACGAACAACCCATGCTGATAAATAACATGGAAACCGCTAAAAACAGAATTAATAATTTTTTCGATAGTTTCATTATTATACCTCCCCGGCAAGCTGCTTTGTTCTTTCTGCCAAAATCAAGCCTTCGATTATTTCATCCATATCCCCGTCAACGAATTGAGCAAGCTTATACAGCGTCATGCCTATACGATGATCCGTGATACGACCTTGCGGAAAATTATACGTCCTTATTCTTTCACTTCTATCACCTGAACCGACCTGACTTTTGCGTGTTGAAGCTTCCTTTTCATCCGCACGGGCACGATACAGGTCATAAAGTCTACTTTTTAGTACCTTCATTGCCTGTTCCTTATTACGTCCCTGACTGCGTTCATCTTGGCTCTGAACAACAAGACCTGTCGGAATATGGGTTATTCTGATTGCGCTTTCCGTTTTATTAACATGCTGTCCACCCGCTCCGCTTGAACGATATGTATCTATTCGCAAGTCGTTCATGTTAATTTCAACATCAACGTCCTCTGCTTCGGGAAGAACAGCAACCGTAGCGGCACTTGTTTGGATTCTACCTTGCGCTTCGGTTTCAGGTACACGCTGAACACGGTGAACGCCACTTTCGAATTTCATTCTTGAGTACACGCCTTTGCCACTTAACGTGAAAACAGCTTCCTTTACTCCCCCACGCTCCGTTTCATTTATATCAACCAGTTCATACTTAAATCCATGGCGTTCGGCGTATCTTTGATACATTCTCATAAGAAGTGCCGCAAACAAAGCAGCCTCGTCACCTCCGGTTCCGGCACGGATTTCCATTATGACGTTACGTTCGTCATTCTTATCCTTCGGTAGCAACATTACCTTAAGTTCGTTGAGTTGTTGCTCCGATAATTTTGTCATATCATACAGTTCCGATTCGGCTAAATCTTTTAATTCGGTGTCCAAACCGTCTTCCGCAAGCAATTGTTTACATTCTTCAATTTTATTCACACATGATAGATATTCATCATATTTAGCAATAATCGGTTCAAGCTGAGAATGTTCTTTAACAAGCTCTGTCCAACGATTTCTGTCTTCGATTACTTCCGGCTTTGATATCTCACCACCGAGCAGTTCATAGCGTTGTTTCATTTGACTCAATCTTGTCTGCATTTTCTTCTCCTTCTTTAAAACTCAATTCGACACTTACTACTCTGTCGTTATTCAAAATGTCCTTATAAACATTTATTATTCCTTTATCTTTAAAGATCGATGAGACCGCTTCCGCCTGATCGAATCCTATCTCCATCAGCAGCACTCCGTTCGGATTTAAGTAATCCGAGAAAGAATCGGAGATTCTATGATAGAAATCAAGTCCGTCATTTCCACCGTCAAGAGCAATTAAAGGTTCACAGAGGACTTCTTTCTGTAGTGAATGGCAAAGGGACGATTTTATGTACGGGGGATTGATTGTAATAACATCAAATCTACCGTCTATTTCATCGAACATATCCGTCAAAACGATACTACATTCAACGTTATTCAGTTCCACATTTTTCTTTGCAACTTTCAAGGCATTTGAGCTTATATCACCCAACATCGCATAAACCGAAGTCATTTTCGAAGCCGAAATTCCAACGCAACCCGAACCCGTGCAGAGATCAAGCAATGATTTATAGTTTCTATTTTTTATAAAAGCGATGGCGATTTCGGCAAGAAGTTCCGAATCCTGTCTTGGTATAAGGACGTTTTTATCAACATAAAACGGTAAACTCATAAACTCCCATTCACCGATAATGTACTGAATCGGTTCATGATTCATTCTTCTGAGCATGAGAGCTTCAAAAGTTTTAATCTGCTCATCTTTAAGTTCAAGATCTAAATCAAAAAAACTTAGTTTTTTTCTTCCAATAACAAACGCAAGCAATTGGCGAAGTTCAAACTCCGCCTCATGCTTACTGTTTGTGATTTCACTTAACGATGGTGTCCACCGTTCGATCACTTGTCTTATTTTCTCGCTCATTGCTGAGGGACTTCTTCACTTGATTTACCGCAGTTATAATACGAACAATCCCTTTCTCCCATAGCGATATGGAACGCAGCCATAGCAACTTCAATCATATCTTCGGTAGGCTCTTTTGTTGTAATCAACTGAAGCCCCATACCGGGCGCACGGATTATCCTTGTAAGCCAGTTATCATGTTTTGCCGCTGCCTGCAAAACCTCATAGCTTAGTCCTGCAATAAGCGGTAAAAAGATAATTCTTACACCGAACCTAAACAAAAAGGCAAGGAGGGAA
>CAYPXV010000082.1:0-6072 GCA_964414925.1 uncultured Clostridium sp.
TCCATCAACACCGCAAAGGAGAATACAAAATGACAGAAAACAGATGCTATACATATTTTCGAATTACGGGTAATTTTGACCCGGATGTCATAACGGAACGATTACGCCTACAGCCAAATAAAGCGCATAAAATCGGGGACAAACGTCGCAATGGTACAACATACGATTTTTCATCATGGATATTTGGATATTGTGATAAATATGATGTCTTTATTGAAAATCAGATGCAAACCACAATTTCTCCGCTTCTTGATAAAGTAGACTTACTAAATGAAATCAGAGAAAAGTTTGATCTAACTTTTACTCTGGAAATTGTTCCCACGGTATATGCAGCAAACCCATCTCCTTGTCTGGCACCATCAATGAATGTGATTGATTTCTGTCATTCTACAAAGACACAGATCGATATAGATTTATATGTACCGAATGAATAAAGCGGTTTACACCTTTTTTGACCAATTTACGCACCGTTTCATGGTTTAACCATAAGAAAAGAGCTATGAATTATGTGAGTTTATAAACGGCAATAAGCACCGCAACATATGAGGTTTTCTTTTGGCGGAAGAATGAAGTGAATTATGTTTTGAATAAAAAACCATAACCATCAAAAAGGGACGGTTATGGTTTTAATCATTTTAAGGCTTACAATAGAATCTTACAACTGCATTGCGATTCTGAGGATGCGAGTTGCATCGGCAGCGGAAACAACACCGTCACCATCAATATCGGCACGAGCGAACTGTTCATCGCTGAGTACGGAAATCTGCATTGCGTGGCGCAAAGCGAGGACTGCGTCGGCAACTTCTACAGCACCGTTACCGTCAACGTCACCCACGAGTTCATCCTGGGGAACTTCAACACGGATATTATCGACGAAGCAGGTATCTTCTCCTGCCGGTTCGGAGCTATCACGCCAGAACGACCAGGTAAAGATGTACTCACCATCTTCGGGGATTACATACTCATAGGTGAACCATGCGGAACTTCCTGTCAAGTTAGCGGTATAGGGAACGTTAACATACAGGATAAGACCATGACAGAAATACATGGTATCGGTTTTCCAATCGAATTTAACGACAGTACCTGCGGTAAGGTAACCGAAGTTATACTGAAGGAGGGTATAGGTCTGGCTCTGGTGCATATTTGTTTTAGCACAGATTCTGCCTTCCCTTATATCAACCGAGTAGGGATAGGTAGTGCTGTTTACGACAGTACCGCCGAAACCGCCGTCATCGAGTGCATCGGCGAGGGTAAACTCGGCAAGCTGTTCTTCGGTAATGACATGAATTGTACAAGTTTGTGAAACTCTACCGTCAAGTGACGTAGCGGTAACAACCGTTTCACCGACAGCAATTGCGGTAACAAAGCCACCGTTGCCGACAGTTGCTACCGACTCATCTTCGATAGACCAGGTAACACCTTTAGGTGCATTAGAGGGTTCTACATAAGCATTGAGCTGAGCTGTTTGACCTACAAGGAAGTAAGCATCATACAGACTGAGGGTCATTGATTCTGCTTCAACCTGTTCTGATTCATAGAAATCGGGGATGATATGCAAGCATGTTACCTGCATTCTTGCATCGTAAATTGTTCCGCTGATTCTGTTGACACTGCCGTCATTGACATTTACTTCATACAGTGCCGAATCGGTGGTATAGTATGAGAGGAGCAACGGAGTGGTTGAGCAGCTTGCCCAATAAAGTTTACCGGTATTGTGGTCATAAGCCATTGACTGATAATTATCGGCTGTAACGCCTGTATTTCCGACCAATGTACCTGCACCGGTTTGCTTATCAACGGTATAGAATCCACCGTCACTGCCGATGGCATAGAGCTGACCGTCGGTTGAGCAAGCAAGAGCCAGAACTGATTCGGGACCTATTTCACCGACAAGAGTCAATGTACCGTCGGTAAGGGAAACCACATTAAGAGTGCCTTCACTTGCGGCATACATTGTATTTGTCGAATAGTCATAAGCCAAATCTTCGGGAATGGCAGGACCGATATTCAAAACGGTTTCTTCGAAAGTAAACGCATCTACTGCGCAGAACGCATAATCCGAGTTGCTGTCATAACGGTAAGCATAAATTACTCCGTCATAAAACTCACCCGATTTAAAGCCTGAATACTGATTCAGGTATTCGGAGACAAACTGAGCTGCCTCGGGATTGCCGGAGGGGAACTCTACCCAACCTTCCGGACCGCCCATAAATCTGGGGTCATGATAGAACAAACTGCAACCGCGAAGCGTGGCAGTGGGATCTTGAGGATCTGCTGCGGGTGCAACGGCTACCTGTGCCGAAAGACAAACACAGGGGACTAAAAGTGCAACAATCATTAATGCTGCGATGACTCTTTTCATTAAAAAGAACCTCCTTTGTTTAGTACACGCAGTATACCACCCGAAACAAATGTTGTCAATATACAGTGCTTTAACCTGTTGAAAAAATACGGTTTACACGCTATAATGAATGGATTAATCGGAAAAGAGGATTGTCTGAATGGAATCGGTTTACGGTAATGATTTTATTATTTTCAAAACAGAGAGGTTATATATCAGAGAATTTAATATTGACGATGTTGATTCGGTTTATGAATATTTCGGTGATCCCGAAACAACTTTTTTCATGGATTGGGGACCGGGTTCTTATGATGAAGCAAGAAACTTTGTTCTTTCCGCACTGAAACAGCAGATCAGTGAACCTCGTAAATCTTTTGAATTTGCTGTCTGTCTCAACGATAGCGGTAAACTTATAGGAACTGTTTCCTTATATCTTGACGATAAACTTACTCAGGGTGAACTCGGATACATTTTGAACAAAAAGTTTCAAAAATGCGGTTACGCTTATGAAGCAGTATCAAAAATGCTTGGTTTCGGCTTCTTGAATTTGAATCTTCACCGTATTTATGCACTTTGTGATGCAAAAAATCAAGCATCCGAAAATATGATGAAAAAATTATCCATGCGGCAGGAGGGGCGGTTTAAATCGAACATTTATATGAAGGTCGGCGGTAGGGCTCAATGGCGCAGTCAATGCCTTTATGCCATGCTTCAAAAGGATTATTTGCTAACATTGGTGTAGTTTTAACTGTAATATATTTGTTTTTTCTTTGTATAAGGTATTGTATTTTGATGAAAAGCATGGTACAATTTACCTGTACCTATACAAAATGTGCTGAAAAGGAGGGATGCCAAGAGAAATAAGCAGTTCATCGGAGGAATTGCTCGTTTCATTTCCTATTATATTTTGTTCTCCGCCCCAAACTCGGTAGAATCCGGTAGAATCCGGTAGAAAAGGAGTAAAAAATGATAAGAACAACAATTGCAGTCATTATGACTTTATCGATGTTATTCGGTCAATTCACCGGCATCGTAAACAGCATGTTTTCCCCATCTACTTCAGGCAGCGCAAAGATGGACAAGATTTCCGTTGCGTCCGATGTAAGCAAGATACTCTATGGTGAGCCATCATTAGAGTGCAAAGGGAAAACTTTTTCAGTGAGTGATGATGGAATTACCGTCACCGTCGATAGAAGTGAGCAAAGAACCGACGAAACCAATCCCACTGCGGACAATTTCAACGCAGTAGGAAATAAACTTTACTATTCGACACATGACAACGGCAAATCTTATGTCCGTTGTATGAATGTTAGCACAGGAGAATGCACTACACTGTCGGAATGTCCTGCCGGCGAAATAGTTAACATGTATGTGATTAACGGAAATACTGTTCTGTATTCTGTCGGCAACAACGTTTATAGGTACAAAATCGACACGCACGAAACCGAAATCATTGCTTCGCACGATGATCTGACTTGTTTTGCGCCAACCTCGGCAGGCATAATTTACTACTGCGGAGATGTTTGCGAAAACAAACTGTATCTTGATGAAATTAGTTTAATCAAAAACATCGAATATTTTGATTTTGAAGAAAACTACCTCACATTTTCAATCCAAGGAATCCCCTATCAAGTCACAATTGAGCAACTTTATAACTTTGCGTTATCCGTTCGTTCGAATAAAAGTGAATCAAAGCAATTTTTATCAATAGTCGAACCGTTTACTCTTTACGGCGAATATTCTATTGCCGAATTATTCGATTCGGAAGAAAGTTGTTCCTATTGTGATTCACATGATAACGAAGAAGTTCCCGAAAACGGGGAACAAAATGACTCTATTGAATCATTATATCGTTTAACCGAAGATCCAAACACGAAAAATTCTATAATGGCATTGAACAACAGACAGCAGCAAATAATTAACAGAGCAAACTCCGTTGTTGACCTAACATGGACTTGTCAAGTTAACTTTTTCAAGTATTATTCTCAAGACCCGTCTAATTCATCACGTATTAATTTCGACTATGTAGCCAACACAAGCTACACCGGCTTGCCCTATTCGAGACCGGGACGTTTTAGTGGTTCTGATTACGAAGACTACCATGTATACGTTGGTTACGATTCATTCCCAAATTCCAATTCCGTATCCACGCCGTCAGGCTTTGTCACACAAATTCAAAACTCAAATGATTTGTTCTGGCAGGCGGCAAGTGATACGGACTGTACATTTTTCGGACCTCTTTACGGTCAGGATTGTTCGAGATTTGTTACATACTCCTGGAATGTGAGCGGACATGGGACGGGCGGTTATGAGACCGATGCATCATGTTATTGCGTAAGAGAATTCTCTCAAGGCAATGCAACACTGGAAGATTTATCCGTTTTGCTGCCCGGCGATGCGCTTGTTGACTCCGGGCATCATGCAATATTGGTTGGAAACATAGTAAAGAACGGAAGTCAAATTGTTTCCATAGAGACCATGGAAGAAACTCCGCCTCTTGCCGTGAGAAACATTTACTATGCGAATCCTTCATCATCGCAAAAATCCCTTAGCGACCTCTTAAGTAAATTGAACCGCAGCAGCAGTTATCAGTATTCCGTTTACAGACTATATACTACTGTATCGTTTGATGCAAATTCCGGTAGCGTAGGCACATCGAGCATTCCCGTTCGTACAGGAGAAGCCTACGGAACGTATAACAACAATACTCTGCCGACACCGACAAGAGCCGGATATGACTTTGTTTGTTGGACTACAGGAAGGAACAGCGGATCTACAGTTACAGCGTCTACCATTGTAACAAATGAAGCGAACCATACACTTTATGCTTCATGGGAACCGAAATCTCTGGTTGTAACGTTCGATGTTTCCAAACTTCAAATGATTGTTCGTTATGGAGAGCCTTACGGTACATTGCCCACGGTATCCGAAACAGGTTACACCTTTGATGGATGGTATACAAAGAAATCGGGTGGAACCCAGGTTACATCATCCACAACTGTAACTCAAACATCAAACCATACGCTTTATGCCCACTGGACAGCAAAGGAATACCTTGTTATCTTTGGTTTGAACGGTGGAGACTCGGTAAGTCCGATTTCAAAGATGGTAACATACGGCAGTACCTATGGGGCCTTACCCACCCCGATTAGGAGCGGTTATTACTTCACAGGATGGAATACAAAAGCCGACGGAACGGGAACGTTCATTAGGAGCAGTACGCAGGTAACTACGGCAGCCAAGCATACCCTCTATGCAATTTGGAGTCTAAACGGAGTTGCTCCGATAATATTGGAATCAACGGACATAAAAAATAATTACTTAAAGGAGATGTACAAATAATGAAAAAGATTTTAGCCATTTTAATCGCACTGTGCATTGTCGTTACGACATTTGCCGCATGTGCAAATGAGCCTTCGGACAATCCGACCGCAGAACCGACACAGCAGGTCGATAATTCTACGGCTGAACCGACGACAGAGCCGACAGAGAACCCGACAGAAAAACCTACTCCGGATCCCGCTTCAGCTTACAATGAAGCCGAAATAGAGTTTCTTACAAATTTCTTTAACGGTCTTTGCGAAGACGGTGAATCTTACGGAAGTCATATTTTCGATGCATATGACCCCGATAACCCCGACACATGGACATCCGAAAACAATCCCAACTACTATGTGTCTTTGGAATGGACGGATCATCCTGCGGGAAAACAATTAAGATATTTGAGTATC
>CAYPXV010000083.1:0-6071 GCA_964414925.1 uncultured Clostridium sp.
GAATCCTGGGTTGAATATAACAGAACTCCCACCGAACACTCCACCGTTGATGTAAGCACATACAAGATCACTGTTTTCAAGTATGACCAGGCAACACATGCTCCTCTTGCAGGCGCAACCTTCGCGCTGTACGATGTAGATCCTACCGCAGAAGGAAATGAGGATGTAGAACCCATTGCAACAGGTGTTACAAATGCTGATGGTAAAGTAATTTTCGATGGTTTGGATCTCGGAACTTACTATCTTGTTGAGACACAAGCACCTGACGGCTATGTATGCGATTCCTCGGTACATACAATAAATATAGTTGCCGGTGAAACAGGCTATGCGGTAAACGAGTATGTTGAATTCCCCAACGTAAGCGTACCCCACACCGGCGGCGAGGGCACAAAGATGTTCTACACCGTTGGCGGAGCAATACTTGTATGCGCAGCAGCAGCATATGTAGTATCACGCAAAAAGGCAGGTAGCCTTGCATAATTAAAATAAATCGGAGGATATTTACCGAAAGGTGAATATTTGAAGATTTAAAAGAAACTAAACCGTTCCGCTCATGTTCCCGGGGCGGAACGGTTAAAGCATATTTTAAGTCAGGCAAGAAAACGGAGGATCGAAATGAAAAAACGTTTTATATTGGTCTTTACGGTAATTTTAGCGATAACGGTTTTAGTGACGAGTGGAGTGGATTACTCGGCTCATTGCGGCTTTTTGGCGAAAAAGATTCTTGCCGACGAGGAAAAGATAAGCGAACCGGGCTTGATAAAGTACATAATAACACCCAACGGGGAGAAGGTAGACAGATATTCATACTCGGCAGGGGATGAAGTACATTTTGAGTTGGAGTCGAACTTGCCTGAAGATTTACTTGAATTTTCGGAGCAGGGATATTATTATTTAAGATTTTGTGATATAATGGATGAGGTGTTCGAGCTGAATGTTGATTCAATCGTCGTAAAGATAGGCGATAACGAGCTTGAACAGGTAGATTATGAATTGAGTCTTTCACTTGGCGGCGGCGGAGATACGAACTTCACCGTTCAACTTGACTTAATAGAATTATTTTTCAAGGGCATTTATTTTGGAATAGGTGACTTGGGAAGAACGAAAATAACCGTTGATTATACCGCAACATTGACAGATGAAGTAACACCCGGCAGTTATGAAAATACCGCATGGGTAGAATATGAAAACGGAAGAACACCGGGTTCAACCGTACTGGTTGACACCTATGGTATTGTAATAATAAAGCATAAAAGAGACAACAGAGACATTAGGCTTGAAGGAGCAGTCTTTGATTTATACAGTCTTATTGATGGGGAACAAATTTTGATAGCGGAAGATATGGCTTCCGATGCGGAGGGAGTTATAAGCATTAACGGACTTGCCGCAGGGACATACATATTGATAGAAACGAAAGCACCGGAAGGATACGTAATCGATTCACGCCCACTGACGATAGAGTTAGGAGGCGAAAAGGGGGAAATCACGGTTACGGTATTCTTTCCGAATATTCCTCGCGGGACGCCGGTCACAGGTACAGCCTCCCTGACCGGCATAGGCTTAACGATGATATTTCTGGGGCTGTTTTCACTGTGCATAAGTATAAAAAAGGTAGCTTTCCGATATGAGTGACGAAAATAAAAAACCGGATGTTGTTTCAAAACCGAAGAAAAAAAAGAAGAAGAAAAAGAAGAAAAAGTTTAATTTTTGGACTTTACTTTTTATTCTTCTGATGATTGGCGGTTTGGGCGTATTGCTTTATCCGACTATTTGCGACTATTACTATAAATTCAATGCGCAAAAGGAGGTTGAGCAATACGAAAGGGAAATGAAGTCCGAGGTAATAGACTATTCCGAATTATGGGAAGCAGCCGAGGCGTACAATCGAGATTTACTTGCTCGCGGAGGGGCATTAACATCAACCAACGAAGAAAAGGAAAAGGTTGAAAATCTTTTAAATCCGCTTGGAACGGGCATGATGGGGTATATAACAATACCGTCAATTAACGTTAAATTGCCTGTTTATCAGGGAACGGAAGAAAAGGAGCTTCAATCGGGCGCAGGATACTGGCTTGGTTCGTCATTACCTACGGGGGGAATCGGGACTCACTGCATAATAACAGCTCATACGGGACTGGTGAAAGCCAAAATGTTTACCGATGTAGATAAACTTGAAATCGGTGATACATTCACTCTTTCTATTCTCGACAGAAATCTAACATATGAGGTAGACAACATACTTGTTACCGAACCTGACGAAATGGAAGCACTGCGTATAGACCCGAGTGCGGATTATGTAACGCTTTACACTTGTACGCCTTACGGTATTAATACACATCGTCTCTTGGTTCGAGGTCACAGAGTAGAAATAGAAGAAACGGAAAAACCCGTGATTGATAAAATTGCGGATGAAATCGAAGAAAAGATAGGAATAGATGTAAGGTTTGTTTATCTTGCGGCTATTATTCTTTTGCTGTTGATTATTCTGATAATCATTTTATCCGTAAAAAAGCATAAGAAATCAAAGAAGTCAAAAAATAAAAAGACAACGAAATCAGACTGAACCGACTTGCTGTTTCCGGTATTAAATCTGTGTTCGTAAGTATATCAAAGGTCGTGCATCGCATTTGATGCACGATTTTTGCGTACTTTATTTATTAATTCTGAATAATTTTCTTTACTTTCCAAACAATAGTAGTAATTGAAAAAAGAAGGAGTATTATTCAAAATGAAAGCAACCGGAATAGTGCGTAGAATAGATGAACTCGGACGCATTGTAATACCAAAAGAAATAAGACGAACCTTAAGGATAAGAGAAGGGGATTCACTTGAAATTTATACAGATAAAGAAGGAGGAGTCATTTTAAAGAAGTATTCACCGATAGGCGAGCTTGGAGACTTTGCGAGGGAATATGCGGAATCGATACAGCAAACGGCAGGATGTATAGTAATAATAACGGATAATGACAGCATAGTAGCAGTGTCCGGGATTAAGCGTGGGATCAATATTAATTTTCCTCTCAAAGTTAATAAGGGAGTGAATGAAGTCGTAGAGCAAATGATTTCGGAAAGAACCAGAATTAATGTAAGTTCATCTCATGGCGAAGGAATGTTCAGGATAACGGCTGATGATGAGGAATTAAAATATACGGCGGAATTGCTTGTGCCGATTATTTCGATGGGGGATGCAATCGGAAGTGTTATATTTGTATCTTTTGAAAACGGAGCGACATTCGGTCAGACGGAATTAAAGCTTGCGGAAACGGCAGCCAATTTCATGGGCAAACAGCTTGAGAATTAACGGCAAATGAAAGAAAATAATCTTCGATAGAAAGGTCATTCAGTCTGATGATGCGGTTTCGGTTTGATGAATTAACGTAATTGACGCCGTTTCCAAATTGCCAAAAAGTAATTTTGCAGTCGGACAAAAACTTATCACCAAAAGTATTATAGAATCCAATCACGGAGTATAGCTCATTACAGACTTTGCCGGTTTCAAAGGCAAAGTCTAAAAGTGTTTGATTTAAATCGCAAATAAGGTTTTGCTCGGAAACGGCATTGGAAATGAAGTAACATCCCCAGTTAAGTTTGTATCCTACACTAAAATCGGACATTAGTTTTTTAGGGTAAGGTTCGACAATAACAACGTTTGCAGGCAGACTATCCTTTTTTAATAGCTCCAATGCAAGACGAATATCGTGTTCATTTTGCATTTCAATAATTATCATGATATTTATTTTATCGGTAGCGACATCATCCGAGGATAAAATAAAGTTGTAGTGGGAGGATTTAGAAAAAACATCCAAGTCATTTTCCAGGGTAGTCACATCAATATAGGACAATGCAAAAAAGACGGTATCATTTTCTTTGGCGGTCGTGAGAATATCATTTGAAAATTCAAAAGAATAAATTATGCAAACGATAAAGAAAGCAGCGAAGAACAATGCGGATACATAGATTTTTTTTATAAACTTATTCATTTCACAAATCTCGAACTTATGCTTGAAAAATAATCTTTTTAAAGTATAATATGATAATAGTAAAAAAATGTTAGGTGGTTTAATATGCGTTGCAGTTGTATGAAATGCGGAGTTTACATGATTCAATCGGATGATTCACATTTGGGATGTGTATGCCCGGAGTGCGGAAACCGATGTGTTGCGTGTCTCGGAACCGATTCCGTTATGAGTCGAGATACCATAATGTCGATACGCAATAACCCTATGATGGAGTCGGCACTACTCGGCAGATTCAGTGAAGATGATGACGAACAATAAAATCAAACCCCGTATTTGTTTTCGGAGATCATTTTTATCGCTTGTTCTCTCAGAGCATAGGGGCTGATAATTTCAACTTCATTTAAGTATTGCATTGTCCAAAATAAAACGCCCTGCGGAACAGCAAAAATTACAGCTTCGAAATTTTCTTTATCGATTTTTTTAATTTTCGGTTCTGTACCGAATCTGTCGATAAGACCGCTGATCATGGAGTTTGAGCAGTGTAACACTATTTTTTCGGGTACACCGGAGAATGCGTACACCGCACTTTTGGCGTTCGTTATGTCAACGTCGGATAAGTGCTGGTCAACTTTGGAAGCAAGAATCGAGACGTTCTTCATTAGATCGATTCGATAATGGCTTAATCCCTCTTTGCCGTCCTTGATGCAAAGAAGGTAGTATTTGCCGTTTTCGCAAACCATACCGTATGGACTTACAATATATAATTCCTTCCTCCTGGGATGAAGTCGCTTGTCAAGCATATAGCGCATATAAACGAAGGAGATTTTGTTCTTATCATTTATGGCTTTTTCAATTAAAGCAATGTTATCAAAAACAGAATTGTTATCGGTCTTACGTTTAGTTTGCGTAACGGTAAGGTGGGGATAACGCTCCCTTGAATGTTCGCTGAGCAGCAGTTGAAGTTTTGCGACCAATTCGTCTGTTTGATATGCGGATATGGAATCGAGAGAATAAAGAGCATCGCAAATTAACCTCACATCGGCAACGGACAGAAGCCTCTGCCTCAGGAAGTAACCCTTCTTGTTTTCTTCATAAGTGCTTATATCAATACCGATATTACGGAGGGTGTCTATTGAGTTATAGATAGTTCTTCGCTCGGGCTGCAACTGATAATCCGTGTTCAAGTATTCGCAGATATCTTTGACTGAAAGGATATGGTTTTCATCTGAGTGCTCGGCAAGAGTGAAAAAGAGACATATCGTATTAGCCCTATCGGTCAACATTTTTGTTCCTCCTATGAATTAACGCAAAACGGATATTGCATCTTTTAAGTATTTAACGGTATGAAGCTTTAGATTTTTTATTGTGGAAGCAGAAGCGAAATGAGGGACAATAGCCTCGGTGTAACCGAGCCTGACACATTCCTGCAAGCGATTAAGCATTCTGTCGGCAGGTCTGATTTCGCCCGTAAGACTCATTTCACCTATAGCGACACATCCTGTTGGCATGGATTTTCCCAAAACGGAACCGGCAAGCGCAAGAGCGAGAGCCAAATCCGAGCCACGCTCATCAAGACGAATTCCGCCAACAGCATTGGCATAAACATCTTTATCATTAAGTCTGATTCCTGCTCTGCGTTCCAACACAGCAAGCAAAAGGATTAACCTGCTTGTATCCATACCAATGGCAACTCTTCGAGGGTTTGCAAAAGCGGAAGATGCAAGTAAGGACTGAACTTCCACAAGAATAGGGCGATTACCTTCCATTATACAGGTAACTGCACATCCTTCATCGTTTCCGCCGGAAACGAAAAGCGAGGACGTATTATCAACTTCAACCATTCCGCTTTGCTGCATTTCGAATATTCCGATTTCATTTGTGGAACCGAAGCGATTCTTTACGGCACGCAATAGCCTTAGCGAATCGTGTCGGTCGCCTTCAAAATAGAGAACGGTATCCACCATATGCTCAAGCATACGAGGACCGGCAATTGCTCCTTCTTTTGTTACATGACCGACGATAAAAATAGCGCATGAATTTTGCTTTGCTATTCGAGTAAGCGCAGTAGTGGTACTGCGTATCTGCGTGATACTCCCGGTTGCATTCGAAAGT
>CAYPXV010000084.1:0-6033 GCA_964414925.1 uncultured Clostridium sp.
GAAAGAGCCCCTTTGGCACTCGTTAAGTCAATTATGCCGCAGAAGCTCAGTCTCGAAAAAATTTTTTGAGGAGATAAAATTTTTCCAATGTCTATGTAACATTTTTTTAAGAAAAAGTCAAATATATAAACCTTTTGATGTTTAAAAGTGAGGACTTTGAAGTGAATTATTAGTTTTTACAGTGCTGTTTTATGAAGCATCCGTTCTGTGGCAGTAAAATCCTAAGATGTGCACGATGAAATTCTTTTAAGTTACCTTGTTTTTAAAAAAAACTTGCCGACTTTTCGCCCTTTTCTTTAAATGGATGGAGTTTTTTTCTCAAAATTAAAGCAATTGCGCAGGAATAGATTCGGTGGTATAATTTTAGTTGAATTTCGTACCGGAAGGGGAGACTTTATGTTTGATAAGATGAGCTACAAGGTTTTAGGCGCACATCCGACAGGTGTGGGCAGAATTTGGCACTTTGCTGTCTTTGCTCCGAGGGCAAAGGCGGTTTCCGTTGTCGGTGATTTTAATAGATGGAATGGTTTTTCACATCCCATGAAGCGCAATGATTACGGAATATGGTCTACCGAAATTGATTATTTGGATGAAGGTGCTTTGTATAAATATGCCATTACATCAAATAACGGTAATATTGTCCTCAAAGCCGACCCTTATGCTTTTGCTTCCCAGTTAAGACCCGATACCGCTTCAATTTTATGCAATATTAATAATTTTCATTGGAATGACGATAAATATTTTAATTTAAAATCTAAAATCGACCCGTTTATTTCCCCGATGAATATTTATGAAGTTCATCTTCCGTCGTGGAAAAAATCCGACGATATTTCAAGGGATATGTCGGAACTTATTTCCTATGTCAAAGATATGGCATACACCCATATAGAGTTACTTCCTGTAAGTGAATTTCCTCTTGACGACAGTTGGGGATATCAATCAACGGGATATTTTTCGGTTTCGGCAAGGTTGGGCGGCGTCAAACAGCTCATGAATTTCATAAACCTTGCTCATATCAACGGTCTTGGTGTCATTCTCGACTGGGTTCCCGCACATTTTGCTAAAGATGAACACGGTTTACGCTGTTTTGACGGTGAACCCCTGTTTGAAAGCAGTGACCCTCTTAGAGCGGAAATGCCGTTGTGGGGTACATTGCTGTTCGATTTCGAACGTCCCGAAGTCAGGTATTTCTTAATTCAAAATGCCTTGTTCCTTCTTAAGGAACTTCATGCCGACGGACTTAGAGTAGATGCAGTCAGTTGTATGCTTTATCATAATTTCTGCAAGGATGAATGGAAACCGAATAAGTATGGCGGTATAGAAAATCTTGCTGCGATTGATTTCATAAAAGAATTAAATACGGTCGTTCATCGTGAATGTCCGGGTTGTTTGATGATTGCCGAGGAAAGTTCCGCATATCCCCTTGTTACCGCCCCGGTTCATGACGGCGGTCTCGGATTTGATTTTAAGTGGAATATGGGTTTTATGAACGACACCCTTACTTATTTTGAAGAGGATTCGTTCTTTCGTCGTCATCATCATGATAAGCTTACGTTTCCGCTTACATATGCCTTCTCCGAAAACTTCATATTGCCTTTTTCTCACGATGAAGTTGTTTGCGGAAAACATTCATTAATCGAACGTATGCACGGAAGCTATGAACAGATGTTTGAGCAATTGAGACTGTTATTGTTTTACCAAATGGCGTCAGTAGGAAAGAAGCTTAACTTTATGGGAAATGATATCGCGCAGTTTATAGAGTGGGATTTTAAACGCCCGATTGACTGGTTTCTTCTTGAATATCCGCAGCATAAATCCTTTCATGAATTTGCAAGGGAGTTGAATAAGTTTTACATTAATACACCTGCTTTACATAATGAACAGCGTGGTTGGGACGGTTTTAAGTGGTTAAGCGTTGATGACAATGAAAACTCCGTAATTGCCTTTATGCGTTCGCCACTCAAAGGAGAGAAGCTTATTGCGGTTATGAATTTTACACCGAAGGTTCATGAAAAATACAGTCTTCGTTTTGAACCTTTTTCACGCAAAAAACCTAAAGTGCAATATGTTTTTTCCACCCATCCGAACAGAGAAGGTTCACTTAATGTGAACAAAGATAAGGACGGGAATTGTTGTTTCGATGTGCCGCTATACGGCTATGAAGGTGTGTTCCTGTCGGTGAAATAAAACCCGTTGCAGGCATATTTTGATGCAAATACGTTCATTAACAGATTGCTAATTGTAAGAACTTGTAAAGAAACGTAAAATAATGGAAGGATTTGGTTAATTAAACGTAATAAGTTGGAATAATGGCAGATAGTTTTCTGGTAAAATAAAGTAATCGTGGCATGATGTGTAAAAATATAGCAGTTTTAAAATTTTTAAGCATCAAATGCCATGAAAACCCAATCTTCAATTGATCTGACGGAGGATAATAATGAGGATAACCGAAAAACTTATTGCCGTTATATTGGTGATAGCGGTAATGTTGCCTATGTCAATAGTGGCATCGGGAATTGATACAGGGATTGCCATGGCTTCAATGCATGAATTGGAATCCGATGAGTTTTATATAGTGGATGATTCGATAAAGGACTCATACGGTAATTCATATTCAAGCAATATTCTCAAATTTGTTACGGGCTACGAAGCATTTGTAACGTATGACTTGAACGGAAACTATGACACTTTCAGAGGTTCAATCGTCTGTAGCGACAGAACCAACGGTGATGCGGTCATGCAAGTCGGTATCTATGCCGACGGAGTAAAGGTATACGAGTTAAAGAACTATACCAAACAAATGCCGGCTCAACCTTTTACAATTGATGTCAGCGGAGTCGGAGAGTTGTCGATAAAAACGACTAAAACCGAAGGAAGTACCAGTTCCTCCGATGTTTTCTTCGTCAAGTCTTTTTTCACAAAAGCGGACAGAGCAAGCATTTACCCCGATAGAACCGAATTCACCGATCTGGTCATAATCGATTCAAATCATTGTAATGTGTCGGACAGGTTATTTGTAGACAGTTTTGGGGACATTCATAACGGAAGTATCTGTATTTACACCGAATGGCACAAAGAAGGATATGTTCTTTTCAATCTTGATAAGAGATTTCTTTCCTTATCGGGAAGCATAGCCACGAGCAGCATGACCCGAAACGATAGGGCGATGGATGTTAAGTTCTACTTGGATGATAAGCTTGTGTATGAAAAGTCTAACATTACAAGAAGTTCAAGTGCGATAGAATTTAACATTGATGTAACCGATGGAAGAGTTTTAAAGATAGTCGCCACGGGACACAACGACAGTTACGGCAGCTATGTTTACATAACGGATGGTATTTTCAAGGTACATGAACATACCGTGTCCGATTGGGTCGTTCAATCGGAAGCCACATGTACCGCAAACGGAAAAGAAGTTTTGATATGTGAAGAATGCGGTGAAGTTGTAGCATCTGCGGATATTCAGGCAAAGGGTCATGTTGCGGATACAAAATGGACCGTGGTAACGGAACCGACTTGCACCGAACATGGTAAACAGATTCAAAAGTGTACGGTTTGCGGTGAGGCTGCCAACACTCAAACGATAGAACCGACGGGGCATACGCCAAACGGTGTTTGGGAGTATTCCGATGACGGAAGCTGCAATAAAGTACAAAAATGTACGGTGTGCGGAGACGTGGCGGTGCGTCAAACCGACGAAGAAGCAGAGCATATACCCGGCGGCGAATGGGTTGTTACCGTTGAAGCCTCATGTTATGCTACAGGCGTACAGGTGCAGTATTGCGAAAAATGCGGTAAGACCGTTCTTGAGGAGAGGATTCCCGTTACCGAACATGAATACGGCAAATGGCACACGATTCATGGAAGTGTATGGAATAATCCCATAGTGAAAAATCGAACATGTTCAATTTGCGGTGATATAGAGCAGGTTGTAAGCAATTCGACAGCTTGGGTGAAGCCGGTAGTGATTGCATTGATCATTATTGTTTTCGTGTTTGCTTTCCTGTTATTCTATGTCATAAGCATCTATCAATTGCCGCTTGAAGCTGCGACGTTTAAAAAGATATTCACGAAAAAAGCTTTGTTGAATATCATTAATCGCAGAGGTATTGATGACGACAATTAATATTTTTAATTAAATTCCGCTATAAGGCTGTAAATCCAATATTGAAAAGAGGTCGGATATAATTTCGACCTCTTTTCCGATACGGTTAATTTAGTATTTTTTTAAATCTTGTTTCATATGCTTTGACTATAAAGCAGTGGAGGATAATTATGAATACCAAATTTATTGCAGGGCTTATCGCACTTGTACTTTTTGCCTGCTCGACGGTAGGATGTTCGAGTGAATTGTCATACTCGTCAACTCCGTCAAGTGAACTTCCCACAGGTTCGTTTTTTACAGCCGAGCCAATGACTGAAACGCCCGTTCCGACTCAAACACCCGACAAAACGTGTTCGGCAAATCTTTACTTCTGTACGGATGACGGATATATATTGCCTGTAAACGTCGTAATGCCATGGGAGAACGGTATCGCAAAGGCTTGTCTTAATAAGCTTATCGATAATAAGGACAATAAGCTTCAATTTCAGCAGCAGGGGATTCACGGTGTGATTCCGGACGGAACGGAAATAGAACTGAACATATCAGACGGTTTGGCAACGGTAAATCTTAAACATATGCCTGCATTGGAAAATGCGGAGGAAGAACAAAAACTATTCATTTCCATAGTAAATACCCTTACGGAATTTGACAGCGTCGATGCCGTTTCCATCCTTTTGGACGGCAAGGACGAACGTACCGTAAACGGAAATGCACTTCCGTCACGTCACCCGACTTATAGGTTGAATGTAGAACAAAGCACTATAGAAACATCGGGCAGCGCAAGTGCGTTGACACTCTATTTTCCGAATTATACGGGAAGTCTTGCTATACCCGTAACTCGTTTCGTTCAGGCTGATACAGACCTGTATAACTGCATAAGCGAACTTGTTTCGGGTACGGAGCTGCCGAATCTTATAAGCTGTTTCCCCGATAATACCTTGTGCTTGGGTGCAAGTTTACAAAACGGTGTGCTGAAAATAAATCTTACCGAGGATTTTATAGCAATATCCGACTATGAAGGTCTTTATGACCTTGCAGTGAACTGTACCATGCTTACGGCAAGGCAATTCGGCAGCGTCAATGAAGTGAAATTTTATGTCAACGGCAATGAATATTTCAATGAGGAAAATTAATTGTCAATATGAATGGGAAATAGAAAAATAATGCTTGACAAACACTTGATTAAGTGCTAAAATACGACCGTTGCAGCGTAGGGGCATGATGTAATGGTAACATAGCGGTCTCCAAAACCGTTCTTCTGAGTTCGAATCTTAGTGCCCCTGCCAAGAAAAAAACCACGTCAAGATCGATGTGGTTTTTTTCAATTAAATCCGTCCTTTCGGACGGGCTAAATCCACCTTCGGTGGATGAAATCGCTTCGCGATGAAATCCCGCTTTGCGGGGAAGAATAGGACGGATTTAATTTCATCTGAGGCGGTACGCCGAAGATTTCATACAAACAAAGTGTGGATTTCACCGTGGCAACGCCACGATTTCATTGACTGTTATAAAACAGAGTATTGGATTTAAATAACACAAAAAGCAAATATTATTTCGGAAGAGCTTGCAAAAAATGTGCTTCACGATTGCGGCTCTATCCGCAGAATGCTGATCGCCTCCATTAATACCATTAAGAAATAGCACGCTTATCCCATTAAATACGGCAAGGATCCCGAAAATCAAAATACATATAAAAAAGTCCTTGAAATCCAAGGACTTTTTTATGTGTTAAGCTATTCTGCGGCTCAGTTATATTTAGGAAGCCAGCTTCCGTGCGCCTCGATAAGATCGTCGCAAAGGCTTACGATATCGTCTATCGAAAGCTCCGAGGAGGTATGCGGCTCAAGCATTGCCGCCTGATATATCTTTTCCTTCTTCTTGGTCACGGCTGCCTCTATGGTAAGAAGCTGTACGTTTATGTTTGTCAT
>CAYPXV010000085.1:0-5981 GCA_964414925.1 uncultured Clostridium sp.
CAATATAGAAAAAGAGAGCTAACTGACTTAATCTAAATCAGTTAGCTCTCTTTTTGTGAATAATGAAATTTTGTTGCCAAATCGTTGCCACGACTTCGCAAAATCAGCACTTTTACGGCTCTACAGCCGTGAAATGTGTCCAAAGGCAACAAAGCTACAAAAGTAAATTGTTCCCTTCACGAAATCACTCCCACTCGATTGTTCCCGGGGGTTTATCGGTGATATCGAGGACTACGCGATTGACGTGGGGGGTTTCGGCAATGATACGGCTGCTGATTTTGCGCAGCAGGGGGTAGGGGAGTTCGGCGAACTCGACGGTCATTGCGTCGGTTGAGACGACGGCGCGGATGCCTATGATGTAGTCATAGGTGCGTTTATCGCCCATAACGCCGACGGTTTTCATTCCGGTAAAGACGGTGAAGTATTGCCAAATGGAGCGATCGAGACCTGCCTTGGCAATTTCGTCACGGAGGATAAAATCGGACTGACGGAGGATATCGAGTTTTTCCTCGGTAATATCACCGAGAATACGGATAGCCAGACCCGGACCGGGGAAGGGCTGACGCCAGACGAGGGGCGCAGGCATACCGAGGCTTTCACCGAGGCGGCGCACTTCGTCCTTAAACAATTTGTTCAAAGGTTCGACCAGACCCTTAAAAGCAATATCATCGGGCAAACCGCCGACGTTGTGATGGCTCTTGATAACGGCGGAGCCGCCCATACCGCTCTCGACTACATCGGGATAGATCGTACCCTGAAGTAGGTATTCGGCACCGATTTTCCTTGCTTCTTCTTCGAAAACGCGAATAAATTCTTCGCCTATAATCTTACGTTTTCTTTCGGGTTCACTGACACCTGCCAGTTTATCGAGGAAACGTTTTTTAGCATCGACTTCGATTACATTCAGACCGATTTCGTTACGATAATAGCTCATAACCTCCTCGGCTTCGTTCTTGCGCAACAGACCGTGATCGACAAAGATACAGGTAAGTCTGTCACCGATTGCATTATGAACAAGCGTAGCGGCGACGGAAGAATCTACACCGCCGGATAAACCCGCAACAACACGGCAAGAACCTACCTGATTGCGAACCTGTTCGATAAGTTCGTCGGCAAGGCTGTCCATAGACCATTCGCCCTTGCATTTGCAAATACCGTGGACAAAGTTTTCGAACAGGGTTTTGCAGTATTCGGTGTGAGCGACTTCGGGGTGGAATTGTACACCGTAGAGCATACGTTCGCTGTTTTCAATGCCGCAAATTTCGCATCCGTCGGTATGAGAAATGACGGTGAACCCATTCGGGCATGAGAGGACGGAGTCGTTGTGGCTCATCCAGGTGATCGAGGTGGGGATTCCCTTAAATAAGGGGCTGTCGTCAAAGTAGGTAAGGGTTTTTCCGTATTCCCTTGTGGGAGCAGGACCTACCTTTGCGCCGAAATGACTGCTCATCAGCTGCATACCGTAGCAAATACCCAGTACAGGAACACCCAGAGTGTAAATGCTGTCAAGACAGGAGCGTGCATCGTCATCATAAACGCTGTCCGGTCCACCGGTCAGTATTATGCCCGATATGCCGTCACCCTTTATCTTTTCAATGGATGAAGTTGGCGGTAGCAGCTCACTGTAAACACCCACTTCTCTTACTCTGCGTGCGATAAGCTGGTTGTACTGTGCGCCGAAATTTAATATAACAATTCGTTCCATATTTCACCGACTTTCGTTAAATTTTATCTGAAAACGATTCCGTTTTCCGTTGCTTCTTCTATGATGGCAAGCGAATATAAATCGATTCCCATATTGCGCAGTGCGTCACCGCCGCCCTGGAAACCTTTCTCTACCGCAATGCCTATTCCCACAAGCTCGGCTCCTGCCTGGTTGATTATCCCGACAAGCCCTCGCATTGCTTCGCCTCTTGCCATAAAATCATCGATTATGAGGATTTTATCGCCTTCATGCAGCCATTCGGCGGAAACTATGAGCGTTACCTTCTTCTTGTAGGTGTAACTCATTATCTCGCTCTTGAATAATCCGCCCTCGATATTGTCGCTCTTTGCCTTCTTGGCGAAAATGAGCGGTACATCGAACTGCTCGGCACATACCGTCGCAAGCGGTATCCCACTCGCTTCAACCGTCATTATGGCTGTTATTTCCTTATCCCCGAAATGCTGCTTGAACTGCTTCGCAAGCTCATTTAACAGCTTTACATCTACTCGGTGATTCAAGAATCCGTCAACCTTTACTATGTTGCCCGGAAGTACCTTTCCTTCTTCTCTTATCCTGTCTTTCAGTAGCTGCATCCTTCTGCCTCCGCATACTATATTAACCTTTATTAAACCATTTTTTTACGTTCTTTGCAAGCGGTATTGCACTCATATAACATAAATTTCACTGCATATAGTCTTAAGCACCCAAACTGCATTTAAATTAATATAACTTTTGACTTTTAAAGTAAAAAATGCAATAATAAAAAAAGGAAACATCGTTTCTGCTCGCTGCCGAAAGGCATAAAGCAAACGAGAGAAACAGGAGGCAAATTCATGTTATTTAACGAGAATACAACTGTAAAGCAAGTACAGGAATTTATCGAAGACAACGGCATTGAAATGGTGGACTTTAAGATGGTTGACATCGACGGTCGCTGGAGACATATCACCATTCCCGCCGAAAGATTCAACGAGGACACAATGAAATACGGTATCGGCTTTGACGGTTCTAACTACGGCTATGCGCCCGTTGAGAACAGTGATATGGTTTTCATCCCCGATCTCACCACTGCGGCGGTTGACCCGTTTGCCGATGTTGAAACATTGACAATGAGCGGTGATGCTATGATTATCGCCCGTCCCGAGAATAAACCTTTTGACCAGTATCCGAGAAACGTTATCAAGGCTGCCGTAAATTACATGAAATCTGCCGGCATAGCCGATGAAATGATTATCGGACCGGAATTCGAATTCCACGTCTTCGACGACATTAACTTTGAAAATAAACCCGACTCCGTTCGTGTTGAGATCGATACCGAAGAAGCAGACTGGAACACAGGCAACTGCGGTGACGGCTTCCAGATTCCCCACAAGGGCGGCTATCATATCGGCGCACCCCAGGATAGGTATTATAACCTCAGAAGCGAAATGTGTATGCTCATGGAGGATTGGGGTGTAAAGGTCAAGTATCATCACCATGAAGTAGGAGGTCCCGGTCAGCTCGAAATTGAAGTTGAGCTTGCAGACGTCGTTCAGATGGCTGATAACACCATGGTAACAAAGTACATCATCCGCAATGCCGCACATCAGGAAGGCTGCACCGCTACCTTCATGCCCAAACCCATCTACGGCGAAGCAGGCAACGGTATGCACGTTCATATGCTGCTTAAAAAGGACGGAAAGCCCTTATTCTACGATGAAAACGGCTATGCACAGCTCAGTAAGCTTGCTCATAACTTCATGGGCGGTTTGCTTAAACATGCAAAGTCCCTCTGTGCTATCACCAATCCCTCGACTAACAGCTTTAAGCGTCTCGTCCCCGGATTCGAAGCTCCCGTTACCATTGGCTACGCAACCGCTAACCGTTCCGCGGTTATCCGTATCCCCGCATACGCTAAATCCCCCTCTGCTAAGCGTTTTGAACTTAGAAATCCCGATGGTACTTGCAACCCCTATTATGCTTATGCCGCTATCCTTATGGCAGGTATTGACGGTATCATCAATGAAATCGATCCTTCCGTCTGCGGCTGGGGTCCGTATGACTTCAACCTCTTTGACCTTCCCGAAGAAGAAAAGGCTAAGATTGACAGCTTGCCCAAGACCCTCGATGAAGCTCTTGAAGCTCTGAAAGAGGACCACGAATACCTCACCCGTGGCGGCGTATTCCCCGAAAGACTTATCGATATCTGGCTCAAGCGTAAGGGCAATGAAGCTTCCAAGATTAATCAGATGCCCCATCCTGCCGAGTTCGAACGCTATTATGATCTTTAATTCTTAAAAGTAGTTTAACTTTAAAATCCCTCGTCGAGTTATTCTCGTTCGAGGGATTTTTCGTACAGTCCTTGATTTTTGACGGATGGATTCTGCGCAAGTCAAATAATTAAAATAATTCACTGTGGCTTCCCATACGGTAGAGCATTAAGACAAGAATATCGTCGAAAATTTCATAGATTAACAATAAATCAGGCTCAACGTGACATTCACGACAATCTCTATAACTGCCTGTCAGCGCATGGTCATGATATTTTGTTTCAAGCTTCTCACCATTGGCAAGTTTTTCAATAACATTGAACAGTTTCTCAATATCCCTTCCTTGTTTTTTGCGTGCTTCAAATCCTTCTTGAATTGATTTGTAAATTTGATTTCGTATTTCATTTTTCAAGAGCCACCCTTAATTCGTCCATATCGGAATAACCTTTGACTGACTTGTCGTATGCAATCTTACGCCCTTGTTCAATACTAGCGGCGGTTATGTCATTAGGGACATTTAATTTCAGTTCAAACGGAATACCGTTTTCACGAATGGTCTGTCGAAGAAAGATATTAACTGCCGTAGTCATGTTCATCCCCAGTTCTTCAAAAATCTTCTCCGCAGCAATTTTTACTTCCTTATCTGTTCGAATATTAAGGTTCGTACTTTCCATAAACATACCTCCATCTTTTTATTCTATTTAGATTATAACAACCTATGTGCATTCTGTCAATACATTGTTCATACAGTGCAAACTTACTGCATTATCATGAAATAGCAATAGAAACCACACTATGTATAGCCTCCACTTTCTTGTAAAAAATCCCTCAGTCACGACTGTGTCGTGCCGGCTCCCTTTAAAAAAGGGAGCCTATACGGTGGCACTGCCATGGGCAGTGACGGAGGGGATTCTATAACCGAATGAATTATAAACAAACCCCCTCACTTTTTTAAGCAAGGGAGTTTGTTATCCGAAAGGTTTGTTATGAGCATTTTACCTTAAATTCAATGCGAATCTCATTACGGTGACTGCATCCGCAACGTTTATAATTCCGTTTGCGTCAACGTCACACAGATTTCCGTTATATCCTTCCGTTCCGAGGTTCAACGCTTCACGCATTATTATTACTGCATCGGCGGAATTTATCTTTTGGTCATTATTTACATCACCTGCAAATACGGCGGTCAATCTTGCTTCGGGAATACTTCCTCTATAGTTTGTGTTTGATGTCACAAATTCGCCGTCCGCATACCATCCCAGGAATGTGCCTTCATTTAGCGATGATGCGGAAACTTCCAGCTCATTTGTTTTATACCTAACCCCAAGATTGGCTGTTTCCTTACCCAAAATATCGATTGTTATCGATTCTTCCGTTCCGTACGGTGTGAATTTTACAATCTGCATGGTATCACTTCTCAAATCCAACAACTGAAGATTGGGGCAATTATCAAATATTGCTTCACGCATGATATCTCCCGTGCAGTCTACATACTCCAGTTCAGCGCAATTGCTTAAATTGATTCCAGTCAAATGATTAAGTTCACTTTGGAAGCCTCTAAGGTCGGAGTTGGAATAATCAAAATATCCATATATTTCAGGCTCATAGCATGGGTAACAAGGGATCATACCGTTTTCATCGGGTTCTTCCGGAGGCAGCATTATGAAAAAATAGAAATTTGATATTTTAATTTCCTCTGGACAATCATCATCTGAATAAGGAACTGTTATTCTCTCTACCGCTTGATATTTGGCTTCATCGCTTTCATCATAATCAAGAAATGAGTCATCAAGGCAGAGCAGTTGTCCGTTCTTTATTCCGGTTTCGGGATTTACTATCTCCAAAAATTCAAGTATCCTTGCGTATTCTTCGTCGGATATTCCCCATGGATTTCCAGTGTATTCAGCGTTGAGCGCAGGTATAAACGAACACATCAGTATTATTGCGCTCATCAGCAGACAAACAAGGGCTCTCTTTGTTTTCACTTTCTTCTTCCTTTCTCCGCATTATTGCGGGGTGAAATTAAT
>CAYPXV010000086.1:0-5858 GCA_964414925.1 uncultured Clostridium sp.
TCATAGTAAAGCCTGCCGAATTCCCTTAGAATCCACGTTTTACCCACCTGTCGTACACCTTTTAAAATTAAAGGCTTACGATAAGGAGAATTTTTCCAGTCCAACAGTTTTTTTAAAACAAACCTTTCCATAACTTCACTCCTTTCGCAGTTTATCAAAGCTTTAATATTGCAAAATCACATCCTTATTATACACCATAATCCTCAAAAAGCAATACCTATCACATAATTATGTGTAATTATGTGATTAAAATCACACTTTTATGTGTTTTTACGTGAAGAATAATTTTAAAATATTGACAGCAATAAAAGTTAAACAGTGGTTTGACAAGTCGGAGTAGGTGTTATATAATGATAGTTTAGGAATGTGTTTTCTATAAGTAATTCGGAGGGAAGGAAATGGGATTAATAGACAGACTGCTGGGTAATACCAGTGAGCAACAGATAAAAAAGATTAAGCCGTTGGTAAAGAAGATCAACGAATTTGAGCCGCAGATAAAGAAACTCAGCGATGAACAGCTTCGTGCAAAGACGGATGAGTTTAGAGGTAGGCTTGCAGGCGGCGAAACGCTTGACGCACCTTTCCCTGAGGCATACGCCGTTGTCCGTGAAGCGGCAGTAAGAACGATAGGGCAGAGGCATTACGATGTTCAGCTTATCGGCGGTATAGTGCTGCATCAGGGACGAATTGCGGAGATGAAGACAGGTGAAGGTAAGACACTTGTTGCGACACTACCTTCGTATTTGAATGCACTTACAGGAAAGGGTGTACATGTTGTTACGGTCAACGACTATCTGGCGGCAAGAGACGCTGCATGGATGGGAAAGATACATAGATTTCTGGGCTTGAGCGTTGGCTGCATCGTGCATGATTTGACCGCAGACGAAAGACGTGCGGCATATAATTCGGACATAACCTACGGCACGAATACCGAGTTCGGATTCGATTACCTCAGAGACAATATGGCAATCTACCGTGAACGAATGGTACAGCGTGAGCTCAATTATGCGATTGTTGACGAGGTTGACTCGATTTTAATCGATGAAGCGAGAACACCGCTCATTATATCGGGTCAGGGTGAAAAATCCACCGATATGTACGTTCGTGCAAACAGATTCGTAAAGACCTTGACCAGAGGCGAGGATATTCGCCAGATTACAAAGGCGGAGACGCTGATGGGTGAGGAACAGCCCGAAAGCGGAGACTATATGTGTGACATAAAGGCACGTACCGTCGCTTTGACCGAACAGGGTATGCAAAAGGCGGAACAGTATTTCAATATCGATGATATCTCATCCGCCGAAAACACCGAGCTTAATCATTACATCAAGCAAGCGTTGAGAGCAAATGCCCTGTTTTCAAGGGATAAGGATTACGTCGTCCAGAACGGGCAGGTATTGATTGTCGATGAGTTCACGGGACGATTGATGATAGGAAGAAGATATTCCGAAGGTTTGCATCAGGCACTTGAAGCGAAGGAAAATGTTAAGGTCGAAAACGAGAATCAAACGCTTGCGACAATAACCTACCAGAACTACTTCAGAATGTATAATAAACTTGCGGGCATGACGGGAACGGCAAAGACCGAGGAAAACGAGTTTATCGGTATTTATTCATTGGATGTTGTGGAAATACCGACGAACCGTCCGCTTGCAAGGGTAGACCTCAATGACAGCGTGTATAATACCGAAAAGGGAAAGTTCACGGCGATTATAGATGAGGTGGTGTCGGCACACGAAAGCGGTCAGCCGATTCTTGTAGGTACTGTCAGCGTTGAAAAATCGGAGCTGTTGAGTGCAATGCTTTCACGCAGAGGAATTAAGCATGAGGTATTGAATGCCAAATATCACGCAAAAGAGGCGGAGATAGTAGCTCAGGCAGGTAAGTTCGGAAACGTTACCATTGCAACCAACATGGCAGGTAGAGGAACGGACATATTGCTCGGCGGAAACCCGGAGTTCATGACAAAGAAAGAACTTCGAATAATGGGTTATACCGATGAGCAGATAGAAGCGGCGACAAGTCATGTAGAAACAACCGATGAGGAAATTTTAACTGTACGCAGTAAATATAATGAGCTTTATTCCAAACATAAGGCGGATACCGATGCGGAGCATGACAAGGTAGTAGCCGTCGGCGGTTTGTACATAATAGGTACGGAACGTCACGAATCCAGACGTATAGACAACCAGCTCAGAGGTCGTGCAGGACGTCAGGGCGACCCCGGTAAGACCAAGTTCTATGTTTCACTCGAAGATGAGCTTATGAGACGATTCGGCATGGAAAGAATGCAGAGCGTTATGGGTAAGCTTTCACCGGAGGATAATATTCCGGTTGAAATGGGACTTATGTCACGTCAGATAGAGAATGCGCAGAAACGTGTTGAAAGTCATAACTTTGAAATGAGAAAGAACGTTTTGAAGTATGATGACGTTATGAATCAGATGAGAGAGATTATCTATGCTCAGCGCAGACGTGTTCTCATGGGTGAGGACGTTCATCCTGCAATAATGGCGATGAAACATGAGATAATCGATTCCATAATCGATTTCTATTGTCCGCCCAAGCAGAAGGCGGATACATGGGATTTTGCCGGCATAAGTCATGAGTTCACCGAAGCATTCTCCGTTACAAATGTCAGCCGTGAATTTGCGGGCGAGAAAACCCGTGAAGGCTTGAGGGAGAAGATGCTTCATATTACCGATACCGTGTATAACGAAAAGGAACAACGTTTTACCGAAAACGGTGCCGATATGCGTGAGATAGAACGCATAATGCTCCTGCGTGCGGTTGACGAGCATTGGATGGATCATATCGATGCAATGGATCAGCTGCGTGAAGGTATCGGACTTAGAGCAATGGGCAATCAAGACCCCGTCGTTCAGTACAGGAACGAAGGTATGGATATGTTCGAGTCCATGAATGCCGAGATACGCAATGATACGATTAAGTATCTGTACCGTGTTGAGCTTAAAAAAGCACCTCAGCAGCGTAAGCAGGTCGCAAGCGAAGTGCCCCCCGCAGGTGACAGCAAACCTCAGCCCAAGCGTGTCGGTAAGAAAATAGGACCCAATGACCCCTGTCCCTGCGGCAGCGGTAAGAAATACAAGAAATGCTGCGGTAGAGTAGAAGAACAGCAGCAGTAAAGGAGAAATACGATGTTAGACATTAAACGCATACGCAAAAACCCCGAAGCACTTGTTGCGGCAATGAAATCACGCCGCAATAAGGGCGCAGATGTAACGGGTCTGCTGGAACTGGATGAGAAGCGTCGCACATTGATAGCTCAAACCGAAGCACTTAAAGCAAAGCGCAATGAAGATTCCGCAAAAGTTCCCATGCTGAAAAAGCAGGGCTTGGATGCAAGCGAAATTCTTGCCGAAATGAAGGTCGTTGCCGAAAAGATTAAGGTTCTTGACGGTGAGCTTGCACAGATCGATGCTCAGCTTGACGATATGCTGATGAAAATACCCAATATTCCTCATGAAAGTGTACCCGATGGTGCGGATGACAAGGATAATTCCGAGGTTCGCCGCTATTCGGTTCCCACAAGCTTTGATTTTGAACCCCAGGCTCATTGGGATATCGGTGAAAAATTAGGCATTCTCGATTTCGCTTCCGCAGGCAAGATAACAGGTGCGAGATTTACAGTCTATCGCGGCTTGGGCGCAAGACTCGAAAGGGCGATAATAAGCTACTTTCTAGATTGCCACACGAGAAACGGTTATACCGAAATACTTCCGCCCTACATGGTAAATCGTGCGTCCATGACGGGTACTGGTCAGCTTCCCAAATTCGAAGACGATGCATTCAAGGTTTCGGGAACGGATTATTTCCTCATCCCCACAGCCGAAGTTCCCGTAACCAACCTTCACCGCAATGATATCCTTGATGCGGATAAACTGCCGATAAAGTATTGTGCTTACAGTGCTTGTTTCAGAAGCGAAGCCGGCAGCGCAGGCAGGGATACAAGAGGTCTTATCCGTCAACATCAGTTCAACAAGGTTGAATTGGTCAAATTCGTAAAACCCGAGGACAGCTATGCCGAACTTGAAAAATTGACAAATGATGCCGAACTCGTCCTTCAGGGCTTGGGTTTACCGTATCGTGTCGTTTGCCTTAGCACGGGCGATTTGGGATTCAGCTCCGCCAAAACTTACGATATCGAAGTTTGGATGCCCAGCTACGGCCGCTATGTGGAAATAAGCTCCTGCTCGAACTTTGAGGACTTCCAGGCTCGTCGTGCCCAGATCCGTTTCCGCCGTGAAAAGAACGCCAAGCCGGAATTTGTTCACACCCTCAACGGCAGTGGCGTGGCAATCGGTCGTACCGTTGCTGCCATACTCGAAAATTATCAGCAGAGCGACGGTAGCGTTCGAGTCCCCGATGTGCTTATCCCATATATGCACTGCGATGTAATTAAATAATCCATGGACATAGAGTAGTCAGCTGCTCATTAGTTGAGTAGCTGTCCGCTCACACTACCGTGCGTACGGTTCCGTACACGGTAGTTCGGCAATATTGAGTGCATAGACTTGTACGCTTCGGATATGTCATAGTATCCTCTGCGTGCAAGTCTATCGTTTGTAATGATGTGATTCAATATTCCGCTTCTCACAACAGCCCGATAACCTTTTCGCATTTTTTCGTTTCGATAACCCCGACATTCGGGCAACATTGTATTTTACGCCTCTGTGTATTTGAAAGATTGAAACTACATTGCGCAAACACAAGATTCTAACGCAAAAATATTTGCGTTAGAGCTTTACTTTAACGCAAAATGTGTTATAATTGCATTGGAGGTGTGTTGCAGATGAAAAGAATTATTCCGCTTAAGGAAACGATTACAATTGAATTCAAAAGTGATTTAAAAAAATACGCAGATGCGGATCTGTTTGAGGATGTTGTCGCTTTTGCCAATACCGATGGAGGCGAACTATACTTAGGCGTGGAGGATGACGGAAGGATAACCGGAGTTCATCCGGAACATTCTAATCCGATATCGCTCAGTGCATTTATTGCAAACAATACTGTCCCGCCGATTTCAACGAGAGTAGAGATTATCGACGATGAATTACCGGTTCTGAAAATAACAGTACCAAAATCTTACGGTGGAATTGTAGCTACACGAGCAGGAAAGATTTTGCGCCGTAGACTAAAACATGACGAAACCCCCGAAAATATTCCGATGTACCCTACTGAGGTTGCAACACGACTGTCCGATCTTCGTTTGCTGGATTATTCGGCAATGACAATTTTGGAAGCATCGATGGATGATTTTGATGTATTGGAAATTGAACGATTGCGTCGAATTATTCTGGCATACGATGGAGACAAATCTCTTTTAGAATTAGATAATGAAGAATTACTGAAAGCTCTTGGGTTTATCAGAGAACTAAACAATGTGGCTTATCCAACGATTGCCGGTATTCTGATGACCGGAAAAATCCCCAGCATTAAGCGGTTTGTTCCAACGGAGAAAGCGTCATTTCAAGTCTTAGCAGGAACAACAGTGCGTATTAATGAGGACTTTGTACGCGCCATTTTGGCAGCTATTGAAAAAATAATTAACTTTACGGAGGCTTGGAATCCTCAACAGGAGTTAGAACTGGGCTTCTTTAGAATGCCTGCCCCGGACTTTGACAAGCGCGCTCTGAGAGAAGCGATTGTAAACGCATTTAGTCATCGAGACTATTCAAAAATGGGGCGTGTTCGAGTTGCGATTACAGACGAGGGATTGACCGTAGCAAATCCGGGTGGATTCATAGAAGGTGTCACAATTCAAAATTTGCTTACAGCGGAACCTCATGGAAGAAACCAGCTGTTGGCTGATGCGTTAAAACGTGTTGGATTAGCAG
>CAYPXV010000087.1:0-5830 GCA_964414925.1 uncultured Clostridium sp.
CGCGGCACATCCACGCAAGAGAAGTTGTGGAGCGAGGCTTCATGTCCAACTTCCTGTTTGCCAATATCAGTGGCATTTTCAGTGCCCCCAAAGAAATTATTGAGCTAATCAACAATATGCAGGCTATTGAACAGCCCTCGAAGCTTGCGCCCACAGGCATTGATGATGATACGGCTGCAAATTTGAATCTGAATGCCAACGGTGAGGTGGAAATTCCGAGGGAACAGGTTATCGGAACAGCAAGTGAGATTTTCGGCGACAAGGTGTATGCGGATATAGGGGATAAGTTGGATGCAGCTGTAGAGGAGCTTCAGAGACGGGCGGAAACGACACCGAATCCTAAAAGGGATGAACTAAAGGTACTTCTAGAACAATTCTCAAAGCCGATTGCAGATACGCTCTTTGAGTCCGCAAAAGAGCGATATTGCGGTGATTTGAGAAGATCCACACAGAGCCAATTGGAGCGTAAAATCCGGGAAACCACAGATACTGTTGTAAACCGTGAGTATGGCGATTATACAATTCGTAACAATCAACTGGATAAGGAACGCAGCGAGAAAATCATCGAGGCACAAAAGTCCGGTGCCACTATGGCGGAGATAACTCGGATTGATGCGGAATACACCGAAAGACGACTCCAAGACTATCGTGACATGACTGCAAATATCAATGCAGAGCTTCGCAGCGAAGAAACTTTGAAAAAGGCTGCGGAGACTATTGCTGAAACGGTGGAAAACGAAAAGCGGAACGCACAAAAGGATTCTATCGAGAGCAACGTCGAGATCATCTGCGTGGTTTCTCACGTACTATACCTGCATTTCTGATGGCGTATGGCGACGAGAACACGACACTTGCAAACTTTGACACTCTTGTACCGGAGAATGTGTTCTTTGAAGTCACCGTCAATCCGCAGAACGGTCAGGGCGTAACGCTTGACCAGTTCCGTATGCTGCGTGATGGTGGAGACTATATAACCGAGAGTGGCGAGAAGAAACACTTTGACGGGCATCTTTTCGATGAAGTCGTGTTCAACGATGCGGTTCAGGAGTTTATGAAAAGACGTGCCGAGTTGGCGAATTATTTCGAGCCGGATCATCAAGGCGACATCTTCGATTTTATTCCGCCGCAGCGTACCAATCAGATATTCACACCGAAAAAGGTTGTGAAAGACATGGTTGACAGGCTTGAACAGGAAAATCCGGGCTGTTTTGATGATCCAAACGCAACATTCGCCGACCTTTATATGAAGTCGGGGATGTATATAACCGAAATCGTAACGAGGCTCTATCAAAGCAGACAGATGAAGTCGCTGTTTCCTGATAATGCGGAGAGATTGAATCATATCTTTGCAAAGCAGGTGTACGGATGCGCTCCGACAGAAATCATATACCGCATCTGTCGGCGCTACATTCTCGGATTCGATGATAAAATACATATCGAAAAGAACAACATCCGACTTTGCGATACTCTAAAGTACGCAAAGGATGGAACGCTGGAAGATGAAATGCGAAGACAGTTTAATTTGTGATCGTTCAAGGTTAATCACAGTCTTACAGTTAAACAAAGCAAGGGCTTTCGAAGTCAGATTGACCTCGGAAGCCCTTATTTTATTCTTTTCTGTTGTACCAAAGCCGACATTGGCTTTTCATATGGAGCGGGTGATGGGAATCGAACCCACGTAATCGGCTTGGGAAGCCGACGCTCTACCATTGAGCTACACCCGCAACGCAGAGTAATTTTACTATTAAAAACGGGTATTGTCAAGCGGATAAATAAGGTGAAAAAGTACCGATTAATTATTGGGCTGAATCGGTGAATTTTCATCGAATACAAGTTCAAATTGCTTATTCAGAAGGTCAATATCCGTTTGGATATCGGCATAGAGATGAGTTTCACCGTTTTTCAGATTCAGATTAATCGAACCGATTGACGAACGAAGCGGCATAGCAACGAGCAGATTACCGTATTCATCGTAAAATTCGATTCTCATAGAACAGGACAAATCGAGTGGATAACTGCTTACGGCAATACAGTCCACAAATGTATCGCCATGAGATTTATAGACCCTGACGTTTTTAAATTGCAAATACTGTTCAAAATGATGTTCATCAAAGATAACATTACCGAGGGCATCCGTTTTGGCATTATCGGTGCCGACGAGCGGCGATTCAACGGGTTTAGCAGTATCGTCAACCCCTACCGACACCTGGGGAGCGGGAGTGATATCATTTCTGATTTGGGGTGCGGTATCAATGCACCCCAAAAGATGCAGCGACAGCAGAAGTGCCGCTACGCACACACACATGAATTTAGTTTTTAATGTTTCTATGTTCACGAATCAATTTATTTTTCAGTTCATAAAGTTTATCCGACAAATCGACTTTATAAGTTTGGGGATTTAGCAAACGTTTGCTTTCCTCCCAAAGGGAGTCCATTTCGCTGCGGGCATACTTTTGAATATCACACATAGGCGGACAATCATACACCAACTTACCGTCCGCAAAAATAGGAACGAGAAGTTTACGCATCGAATAATTTGTCAAAGTCATATTCTTATACGAATGGTCGGGATGATACAGAGTAAGGGGTTTACTTGTATCGAAAGTTTCATCCTCAAGTGCAATCAAGTCGGCAGCCGCCATACCGTTTTCGTCATAGATTCTATAGACGGTTTTGATACCCGGGTTTGTTATTTTCTCGGCATTTTCGGAAATCTTTATCTTAGGGATTACCTCGCCGCCGACAATTTCCGCCGACAGTTTATAAACACCGCCCAGAGCGGGACGATCATCCGATGTAATCAATTTTGTTCCGACACCCCAAAGATCGATTCTTGCGCCTTGCATATGGAGGCTGTTTATCACATTTTCGTCCAAATCACCGCTGGCACAGATTTTTACATGAGGGAAGCCTGCTTCATCAAGCATTTTCCTTGCACACTTTGACAAATATGCAAGGTCGCCCGAGTCAAGTCTGATACCTACAGGCTCGTAACCTTTTTGTCTCAATTCATTGAACACGGTTATAGCATTGGGCACACCGCTTTTGAGAGTATCGTATGTATCGACAAGCAGCATACAAGCATTGGGGAAAACATCGGCGTAAGCACGAAAAGCATCAATTTCCGTTGGAAAACTCATAACCCAGCTATGAGCATGAGTGCCTGACACGGGAACACCGCACATCTGACCGGTAAGGACATTGCTTGTACTTGAGCATCCGCCGATCATAGCGGCTCTTGCGCCGTAATTTCCGGCATCGGGACCTTGAGCGCGGCGCAGACCGAACTCCATTACCTTTTCACCGTTTGCGGCATAGCAAACCCTATTTGCTTTTGTAGCGATAAGGGTTTGGTGATTTACAATATTGAGCAGTGCCGTTTCAATAAGCTGTGCTTCAAGGATGGGAGCTACAACTCTGACAAGGGGTTCATAAGGATAAACGATAGTACCCTCGGGCATTGCATATATCTCACCAGTAAAGTGCATATCGGACAGCAGATTCAAAAAGTCCTCATCGAAAAGATTCAATGAACGCAGGTATTCGATGTCCACATCCGAAAAGTGCAAATTATTAATATAATCAATGAGTGACTCCGTACCTGCCATTACGGCATAGGAAGAATTTGAACCCGTACTTCTGAAAAAGAGGTCAAAAACTCCTTTGTTGTCACTCATCCCTTTTTTAAAATAGCCATACATCATGGTGAGTTCATAAAGATCCGTCATCATGGTGAGATTTCTATTTTCGTTAATATTCATCATTAATCCAGAATTTTTTGGCGTTTTTTATATTCGTTAAAAACTTCATCGAGAATTTCTTCTTCCTCGATTCCTATTAAAGCAATCTCATTGTTTTCATTCGGCATTTCACGAAGTATCACGAATTCGACATCATCGCTGTCATAGTCAACCGGGAGCAGAACATAATAGACCTCGTTACGAAAAGTGAACTTATCCATTATGTCAAACTCGATTTCGTTTTCATCGGCATCATACAGAATTATAGATTCCATTGTCTGTTGTTCCATAGTAATTACTCCTTTTACCGATTCAAGAGCATTACGGTGTACGCAATACAACGCACACCGTAATCAAACAATCAATTAAGCTTTTCCGTTGCAGCCGAGAACATTGATAAGCTTATGACGAACCATTTCCTTTATGGCAGCCCTTGCGGGTTTAAGGTACTGACGAGGATCGAAATCTGCGGGATGTTCATCAAAATACTTACGGATTGTACCGGTCATGGCAAGGCGTAGGTCGCTGTCGATATTAATTTTGCAAACAGCCATGCTTGCAGCTCTTCTGAGCATATCCTCGGGAACACCGATAGCATCGGGCATATTGCCTCCATGGGTATTAATCATCTCGACAAACTCGGGGATAACGGAGCTTGAACCGTGCAGAACGATCGGGAAGCCGGGAAGTCTCTTTTCAACTTCTTCAAGAATGTCAAATCTAAGCTGGGGCTTTGTGCCGGGCTTAAATTTATATGCACCGTGACTTGTGCCGATTGCAATAGCAAGACTGTCAACACCGGTACGTTCGACAAATTCCTGAACCTGTGCGGGATTTGTATAACTTGCATCCTCTGCGGATACCTTTACATCATCCTCAACACCTTCCAATCTTCCGAGTTCGCCTTCGACGACCACGCCGTGATCATGAGCGTACTCAACAACCTGACGTGTAAGGGCAATATTATCTTCGAACGAATGATGACTTCCGTCAATCATTACAGAGGTAAAACCGCCGTCAATGCAGCTTTTGCAAAGTTCGAAAGAATCACCGTGGTCAAGATGAACACATATCGGAAGATCTGTTTCGATAACGGCAGCCTCTATAAGCTTCATCAGATAGGTATGGTTTGCGTACTTCCTCGCTCCCGCACTTACCTGAAGAATCAAAGGTGCGTTTTCTTCCTTTGCGGCTTCGGTAATTCCCTGAATTATCTCCATGTTATTGACGTTAAATGCGCCAATGGCATAGCCGCCTTCGTATGCCTTTTTAAACATTTCGGTACTGGTTACAAGTGGCATAAATATTTCCTCCAACATAAATCGGTTTCGCCTCCGCCAACGGGTGGCGATGTAATCATTATATAGCCTTGTGATGAATAATTCAACTGAATTTTAATTATATTTTAAAGATTCTCCTTGACAAAAAAAATATTCGGCTTATAATTAAACTGTGGTGTTATGCTTAGTAGGTTTGCACATTTTGATGCAAACAAAAAATTATTTCAACACTTCAGAAAGGTTAAAAGATGAACATTATCAGTTTTTACAGAGCAGGCTTGAATTTCTGCGCTACCAATACCGCTTCCGGTGCAGAAGATGCTTTAACTCAGTACGGTTTTCTGATTGTTATGGTAGTTGCAATCGTCGTTATGCTTATCGTTTCTTCACGTTCCAACAAAAAACGTCAGAAACAGTATCAGCAGATGCTCGATGATATCAAGCCCGGCAGCCGCATTCGTACTATCGGCGGTATCTACGGTACCGTTACCAAGGTTCAAGATGACGTTGTTATCGTAAGCGTAGGTCCCGACAAGGCACGACTTGTATTCGCCAAGCAGGCTATTGCAAGCATTGAAGATGCTCCCGTCGAAGCGACTCTTGACGGCGAAATTCGCGAAACAGGGAAAAACTAATTCATTTTGCCGAAATAATGTGAGGAGCTTTTTCATTAAGGCTTCTCACATGCAATATATTTATTTCAGCCCTTGACAAGACGGAACAAGAGTGTTAAAATACGTTTCGTTCCGATGAGCGACTGGGTGTAGCGCAGTTTGGTAGCGTGCTTGAATGGGGTTCAAGAGGCCGGAA
>CAYPXV010000088.1:0-5811 GCA_964414925.1 uncultured Clostridium sp.
GTGAGGAGGCAGCACTGTTTACCGCCGTGGCAGCCGTTTGTCCGAAAGATAATAACCATTCCAAAGTCGATTACTTAACCTTCTATATCGAGGGTTGGAGCTTTTCATCAATGCCCGATGCAATCGTCGAATATCTTTCCGAATATGCCGCAAACGGTGAATGTAAGGTTGTTGATAAGAGCTTTGACGAGCTGGTAGAACAAGGCTATATTTCGGGCGGTGACGGTGATTTTTTCGATAAGGATGAATTGACATACATGGACGGAAAAGGAAAAATATTCACCTTTGAATTGGTTGGCGATACCGAATCGGATAATGTCGTGGTAAAACTTACAGGCTTCATTTCCGAAAAAGATCAGTCGGGTTATGACATTAACCTCGTTTTTTCCAAAGGAAAATGGTCTGTTGAGTCCTATTCAAATTCATGGGGTGCAGCTTATATGCTGACCGCCGAACCGACAGCATAATAAATATCGAACGTAAAAATAAATTCTTCGCAATAAAATGCGGAGGATTTATTTTGTTATCATTATTTATGATACGGTTCGCCGTTAATTATCTTAAACGAACGATACAACTGCTCAAGCAGCATTACACGGAATATCTGATGCGAAAATGTCATTTTGGAAAAACACAGTTTAAAGTCGGCACGATTGAATACTTCGTTTGATACACCGTTGGAACCTCCGATTATGAATGTCAATCTGCTCTTTCCTATCACCATGTAATCGGATATCCGTTCGGCAAGCTCTACGGAACTCAACTGCTTTCCTCTCAGGTCCGTTAGTATTACCGTCTCGTTGTCCGTAATACGTGATAAAATCTTTTCACCTTCTATTGATTTCAGCCTTTCAAGGTCGGCATTGCTCATTTTATCGGGTGCTTTCTCATCGGGTATTTCCACGAACTCGATTTCGGCGTACCTTGATAACCGTTTGGAAAATTCATCTATCGCAGCGGTATAAAAGTTTTCTTTCAGTTTGCCGACGGCAATTATCTTCAGCTTTATCATCCTTTACACCTCGAAAATACCGGTTATTCCGTTGCGTTTGGCAACGCATAATTCCATGTCTCGTATCAAATTTGCTTCAAGAATGTTGCTAACGGTATCATAAGCAAGTTCGGGTGTGTTATTTTCGCTGCTTAAATGAGCAAGGATGGCAGCTCTTATTCCCAGTGCGTGAAGCTTGATAAGAAGTTTGGCGCAGTTATCGTTTGAAAGATGTCCCTTGTCCGATAATATGCGCTGTTTAAGCTGATAGGGGTACGGTCCGCATTTCAACATTTTAATATCATGATTGGCTTCTATGAAAGCTAAATTCGATCCGTTTGCGTTTTCAAGCAGTTCATCTCGAACACAACCTATGTCCGTTGCATAAAGCAGCTTACGTCCTATATGCGTAAGGGTAAATCCAACGGATTCCCTTGCATCATGCGGAGTTTTAAAAGGAGTAATGTTTACATCGCCTATGTAAAAGTCCTCGTTTGTATTGAAAATTCGTGTATTCTTTTGCGATATTTCACCGATTATCCCACGCATGGCTTCCCATGTTCCGGCATTGGCGTATATGGGTAGATCATACCTGCGACTTAGAACACCGACACCTTTTATATGGTCGATATGGTCATGGGTAACAAGAATAGCCGATATCTCACCGGGGACAACATTCAGCTCGTTCAGTGCGCTCGTTATGGCTTTTCCCGTCATTCCCGCATCTATCAGCATTTTGTTTTTCCCTGCAATGATTAAAGACGAGTTTCCGGATGAACCACTGTATAGCGGAATCAGTTTCATATGTGTATTCCTTTAAATTTACTTCGTCGTGGATTTTAGCTCATCTTGTCTTGTTTGTCAATCAGCTTAGGTAGCTCTTTGTCTACATACTCGATAAATGCCTTGCATGCAGGTGAAAGTCTGTCATCGCTCTTATATGCTATGCCTATGGTTCTGTACTGTCGAGGTGACAGGGGCAAGCGGACACTTATTTCATCCATTCCGGTCATTAAAAGCTTTGGCATTATGGTTACTCCAAGCCCTGCGTTTACCATTGCTATGGCTACATAATCGGCGTTTATCGCAGCCTTTACGTTAAGGTTAAGCCCTTCGTTTGAAAAAATTTGCCCGATATCGTAATTCGTTCCTTCACACGGTACGATAAAGTCAAGCCGTGCAAAATCTTCAAGTTTTATGCTGTCGGTGAATGCTAAAGGACTGTCTCTGTTTATCAGTGCGACAAATTCATCACGGAATAATGGTATGAAGGGATACTGCTTAGATGCGGCACTGCTTAAAAATCCACAGTCCGCACTTTCTTCGTCGAGCATATCCTCCGTTTGCTTGTAGTCACCGATCTTTACGTCTATATCAATGTTCGGATACAGGCGGTTGAATCCTTTGATTAGTTCAGGTAAAAGATGTGTCGCAACGCTTTCTATCGATGCTATACATAATCTCCCCGAACGTAACCCCATTATTTCCGCAGCTAACTGGTGGAGCTGCTCATCTCGATTTATTACTTCACGCATCAGTGCAGACAGCTTCGCTCCGTCCTTTGTCAATTTTACACCCGTTTTACTTCTCGAAAAAAGGGGAAACCCAAACTCTTTCTCCAGTAGCGCAACTATATGGCTCACTCCAGATTGCGTATACCCGAGCTTCTGTGCCGACTGTGTCAGGTTCCCCGTCTTTGCACACTCTAAAAATACTTTGTAATATTCAGTGTTCATTACATTTATTACTCATCCATCAATTATTTTCATGGATATGATAACAAACATTATCTTTTTTTTCAAGTGCCAATATTGTAATATTACTAAGATTTTGCAGGCAGTGCGAATCGTAATAAAAATGATACGGAGATTAGTATGACTAAATCCAATACCACTGAAGTTAAGCAGCGTAAGCAAATGCCCAAATGGTGCAGTGCATTGATTTGTCTTGCGGTGTTTGTAGCATTCTTTGTGCTTTTCTCATCAAAGATGGGACTTCCCAATACCTTGAACACAATGATGAACACGGCATATCAGCTTCTCATCGATACGGTTCTGTACATCATGGCGATAGCGGTATTGATGGGTGCGGTGTCGTCCATCCTTGCCGAGTTCGGAGTTATAGAATTGATTAACAAGATTCTTTCTCCGCTTATGAAACCCATTTACGGACTTCCCGGTGCTGCGGCGTTGGGTATAGTTACGACATTTCTTTCGGATAACCCCGCAATTTTGGCTCTTGCCGATAATAACGGATTCCGCAGATACTTTAAAAAGTATCAGTTTTATGCTCTGACGAACCTGGGTACCGCCTTTGGTATGGGCTTGATTATCTGTACATTCATGATAGGGCAGGGCGGCATGCACGGTCAAAACTTTGTTCCCGCTGTACTTATCGGCTTACTCGGTGCTGTTATAGGTAGTGTTGTAAGTACCCGTCTGATGCTTTTAAAGACCAAAAAGATTTTCGGTACGGAAGAATACCTTCAGCTCCCTTCGGATATGCTTGACGATGCTATTAATCAGAATAGTCAGGAGCAAAAAAGTGTTGCCATGCGAATTATGGACTGCATATTGAATGGCGGCAAAGAGGGTACGAAGATTGGTTTTGACATTATCCCCGGTGTATTGATTATCTGCACGGTAGTAATGATGCTTACATACGAAACTCCCGTTGACGGTTACACGGGCGGAGCGTATGAAGGAATAGGACTTATTCCTTTCCTTGCGGAAAAAATCAATTTTATCATTAAACCCTTGTTCGGTTTTACATCAAGCGAATGTATTGCAGTGCCTATTACAGCCCTCGGTGCGGCAGGTGCGGCAATAGGTCTTGTTCCCGAAATGATACAGAACGGTGCGGTAGGTCCTCACGATATAGCCGTGTTTACCGCAATGTGCATGTGCTGGAGCGGATACCTCAGCACTCATGTTTCCATGATGTCCTCGCTCGGTAAACCCGAACTTTCGGGAAAGGCAATAGGAAGTCATACCATAGGCGGTCTTGTTGCCGGTGTTGCCGCAAACTGGCTCTATGTACTCTACGGACTGATTGCACGTTAAAGATGAAATTCGAAGTAATTAAGCCGAATACAGACGATATTCGTGATATGAAAGCACTCTGGAAAGAGTGCTTTTGTGATAGTGATGAGTTTATAGATTACTATTTTTCGCAGCGCACTTCGTTAGACAGGGCATTGGTGATAAAGGAGCGGAAGGTCGTTTCCATGCTTCATATTATTCCGATGAAGATCAACACAATCTCATCCGTTATTGATGTGGGATTTATTGCGGGCGTTGCAACATCTCCACCATACCGAAAAATGGGATTTGCAAATAAACTGCTTGATTTTGCTGCCGAAACAGCTAAAGACAAAGGCTATTCCGCACTTATGCTTTCTCCTGTCAATGAAAGATTCTATTTGAATGTAGGATTTAAAACCATCTCATATCGTGAAATTCATACCTTAACGGGAAAACGTACTTCGTTGATCGATGAAGTAATAACCAAGCCGAATGTTTCCGATTTATGTGCTGTTTATCAGAGGTTTATGAACGATAGGGGAGTGGAGTTTTATGCCGAACGGACAGGACGGGACTTTGAATTACTGCTTAGCGAATACTCTTTGAGCGATGCCGTGGCTGTAGCAATTGACGGTGCATATGCTTTCGGTAATAAAAAAGATGAGAATGGTAATCATGAAATAGAATTGAATGAATTTGCATTCGTCGATATCGCTTCGGGCATCAAGCTTATGGATATGCTGTCAAAATGTGCAGAGAAGATTATTTACCCTCTGCCATGCGGTTTTTCCTTATACGGAGACAGAGGACAGGTTCAGGTGCTTAATATGCTTAAACGTATTGATGAAAATTTACCGAGTATCTCACCCGACACTTATTCTTTTGAACTGTATTAAAACAGAAAAATCCGACCATGCGAATCAAATGATAAAGCGTGGTCGGATGAGTTTTTAATCGTTGTTAGTTTCCCTTGTGCATTTCTCGGCGTCAATTGCCAACACCACTGTCAAGGCGCAAAGCGCATCTTTGGGGTCAAATACCTCTATAGCGTAGGTATCGGTGAACTGCCATAGATTCTTTGATACAGTGGCAACCGTTTTTCCTTCCGAGTCGTAGATTGAATAATCCCATTCGGTCCAATTTCCCTGAATGCTCCAGCCATTACAGTCAATGCTGAATTTGGGACGGAAAAAGGATAATTCCTTCGTTATGCAGCCGACGTATTCACCGCCAAGGTAAATTTGGAACTTGGGACGCCATGAAATGAATTTTTCCTTTATGACTGCGATTTCCTCTCCGCTTGAATCATAAATGCAGAACTTATGTCCCAGTGATAATTTTCCCTTTATTGTGTAGATAACATCGTCGTTTTCGTTGAAAACGTCATAGCTGTCAAACCATGAAAACATTCTTTGCTTGAATATCAGTAGCATATCTTTCCTCGCTTTTCGTTTTTGAATTTGCAAGGCGATTGTACCACAAAAATGTGAAAATGGCAAGAAAAACAAAAAACGCATCACATATAGTAATGCGTTAAAATCAATTGGAGGCACCATCCAGAATCGAACTGGAGATGGCGATTTTGCAGACCGCTGCCTTACCGCTTGGCTATGGTGCCATATTTCCAAATGAAAGGGCACCTTTAAATGCCCTTTCATTTGGAGCGGGAAACGGGGCTCGAACCCGCCACCTCCGCCTTGGCAAGGCGGCGCTCTACCAAATGAGCTATTCCCGCATTAATTTGGTGCCTCAGAGTGGAGTCGAACCACCGACACAGGGATTTTCAGTCCCTTGCTC
>CAYPXV010000089.1:0-1363 GCA_964414925.1 uncultured Clostridium sp.
CGTAACGGTCTAATGCAAGGTGACTGCTGATCTTTCCGACATACGCTTTCAGCGAATCGGGGCGTTTGGGTGGCACAGTATTCCATGTTTTGAGATAGGTGTCATTTACAATCTCCTTGGCATCCTCCTCGTTGTTTAAAATCCGGTATCCGATGTAATAGCAATATCGTCCGTATTTCTTTTCTGTTTCCGCAATCGCATTTTCGAAGCGCGCCCAATATAAATCCAAGATTTGCTTATCTTCCATGCCTCACCCTTATTTTCTGTAATCTGAAGACCCTTCACCCTAATAAACGGAAAACACTCGGTCTACATCACTTACTAAATAAAAATTTTTCAAATGTATCTGCCTGTTCAAATATTTCTGCCTGTATTATACCTGTTTTCCGTGAATTTTTCTACCATAGCCGTTGTAATAGTGCAGTCCTCGGCATTATTTCCGAATCGGACGATTTAGAACTCGAAATAAATCTGCTATCGCCATAGATCGTATAGTTTTTTGTTCATATGTATTGCATTGGAGGGCTGTTCGTGATATAATTTTTGGTGGAAACAGTTGTAATCCGCTGAAATTCGATGCGGACAAAGCCCCGATGGTAGGTGCGACGATTGAACGATGCCTGCATAATGATAGGGAATAAACGGTGAGGTTATTGTGAATACGGAAATGGATTCGGCATTTGCCGAGAAAAAAGCGAAACAGAAAAAGGGCTATGCTGGCATATATAACCGAGTATTTAAGCGAATGATAGACTTTTCGCTTGCTTTGGTTACGTCCGTTGCGGTAACACCGATTATCTTCATTATCGGAATTTTCATTGCAATTGAGGATGGCTTTCCGATTTTCTACACACCCCTGAGGGGCGGATATAAAGGGAAACCGTTTCGTATTTTTAAACTGCGTACAATGCGAAAGGATGCGGATAAATACGGCGGCACAACGGCACTTAACGACCCGAGAATCACTAAGTGCGGACGAATACTTCGAAAAATCAAGCTTGATGAGCTTGCCCAGTCGTATAATGTTCTCTTGGGAAGCATGAGCTTTGTCGGACCTCGTCCGGAACTGTTACAATACACAGAATCATATACGGGAGATGAGAAACTTATTCTTGAGGTACGTCCGGGCATCACGGATTTCAGTTCCATTGAGTTTATAAGTTTGGACGAGATTGTCGGAAACGAAAATGCGGATGAGATGTATGAAAAATATGTGCTAAAAAAGAAGAATCAACTTCGTATCCGTTATGCGCAGGAGGTTTCGTTCCGTACCGACGTGTATCTGTTCTTTAAAACTGTTCGCTGTGTGTTGAAAAAGGCATTTCGTATAGCAAAAAGCGGAGGAAAAACATGATGGAATACG
>CAYPXV010000089.1:1373-5531 GCA_964414925.1 uncultured Clostridium sp.
GATTTACAGGTGTCACGCTTTTGCATGGGCGGATGTCCCATGGGCGGCTACGGCTGGGGAAATGTGCAGGAGAGTGAACTTCTGACTGCAATTCATACTGCTCTGGATATCGGCGTTAATTTTTTTGATACTGCCGATACTTATGGGCTCGGACAGTCGGAGCTGACATTAGCAAAAGGTCTGGCTTCGCATCGCAAGGACGTAATAATAGAATCAAAATTCGGTGTGCGTGCGGGTAATGGTGCAACGGTGTATGATAATTCGCCGGATTACATTCAGTCTGCGCTTGAAAACAGTCTTCGCCGCTTGAATACGGACTATATTGACGTGTATACCATTCACTATAGGGACGGAAAAACACCTATCGAGGATGTTATCGGAAAGCTTGACGAACTGAAAACAGCGGGAAAAATAAGGTATTTCGGTCTATCCAACATTCATGGTGAAGGTCTGAATGAGTTTAAACCGTATTCGGGCGAATTTGCCTGTTGCCAGGACGAGTTTTCTTTAGCTTGCCGCAAAAATGAAAATGACTTATTTAATATTCAATCGGAACTGTCCGTTACCCCCATGACATGGGGAAGTCTCGGGCAGGGTATTCTCACGGGAAAATACGATAAATCTACGGTTTTCGGAAATGATGACCGTCGCAGTCGTGAAATTTATGTGAATTTTCACGGTGAAAAGTTAGAGAGGAATTTGCGCATTGTAGAAGTTTTGAAGCAGATTGCGGCAAATCACAAAAAAACGGTTGCAGCCTGTGCAATACGCTGGATTTTGGACAAGCTGCCCGACTCCGTTGTAATCGCAGGCGTGAAACGTCCCTCCCAGCTCGTGTCAAACGTTGAAGCCATGGGTTGGAAACTCGATGAAGATGAAATGATGGAACTGGAGGAAGTTTCGCTATGACGAACCGCCACGCTTACCTCATTATGGCACACAATAATCCCGATCAACTGTTAAAGTTAATCTCGCTTATTGATGATGACCGTAACGATATATATATAGAGACGCAAAGGCAAGCTTCCCTACGGAGCGGCTGATTAATGCAACTCATCGTTCGGGGTTGATAATATTACCTCGTGAAAAGGTTTATTGGGCGGATTACACGATGGTAAAAGCGGAGATGAGTTTACTTCGCAGAGCCGAGCACGACGGAAATTACAGCTACTATCATCTTCTGTCAGGCATGGACTTGCCACTGAAGACGCAGGATGAAATACACACCTTTTTTCGTGACGAGGAGAGGGAATTTGTTGCCGTGTGTCCGGGCGAAGGCAAATATCAGCTTGACCATGTTCGGTATGCCTATCCGCTTTTGAGATTGAAGGCATACAGAAATTCCAAACCGCTGAAAGCGTTTAGCGAATTGCTTGTTTTATTTCAAAGAATATGCGGAGTAAAATTAAGTAAGTCGTTTGAAAAAGACGGATGGCATTTTTATGATGGTTGGAACTGGTTTTCCGTCACGGATAAATTCGTTAAGTACGTCTTGGCTAACGAAAAAACCATAGAGAAAATATTTCATAGAGCAAAAGCACCGGACGAGATGTTTTTGCAAACGCTCATAATGAATTCTCCGTTTAAAGATAGACTTGCGTGCATCGATGACAGATGTAAAGCTTCTATGCGGTTAATCGACTGGAAACGGGGAAAGCCGTACATATACAGGGAAGAAGATTTTGAAGAACTTGTTTCTTCACCGTACTTATTTGCAAGAAAGTTCGATGAACGACTTGACGGTCGAATCATCGATAAAATATGCAGTTATTTAAAAAAGGAGCAACATTAATGACCAGTGTTCAGCTTGCATGGCTTATACGCCGCCATGGAATTGAAATGACGCATCTATCGGGGGGTAGTCATATCGGTGCAGTGTTATCGGTAGCAGACATAATTGCGGTTTTGTATGCAAATATTCTGCGTTACGACCCCGAAAATCCCAAGTGGGATGGACGTGACCGCTTTATAATGAGCAAGGGTCACGCCGGAGCGGCGGTGTATGCTGCATTGGCGGAATGTGGGTTCTTTGACCCATTCGAATTAAAAACACATTATGCCGACGGAAGTCGTCTGTCGGGGCACGTTTCCCACCACCTTCCGGGGGTGGACTTCTCCACGGGTTCTTTAGGGCACGGATTGTCTGCCGCTGTCGGTATGGCATTGGCGGCAAAGCAGGACGGAAAACGTCACCGTGTGTTTGCCGTACTGGGCGACGGTGAGTGTGACGAGGGTGCTGTGTGGGAAGCGGCACTGTTCGCAAATCAATATAAGCTTGAAAACCTTGTTGCTGTTATTGACCATAACCATATGCAGAGCCTTGATACCTGCGAAAATACATTGGCATTGGAACCTCTTGGCGAAAAATGGAGAGCGTTCGGTTGGAATGTTATCGAATTGAACGGACATGACCATGATGCACTGCGTAAGGCTTTACTCGATACGCATAATGAGGAGCATAAGCCTACGGTAGTTATTGCAAATACCGTCAAAGGAAAAGGGGTATCATTCATGCAGATGGATATCCTATGGCATTACCGTTTCCCACATGACGGCTGGGAATATGATTGTGCGGTCAACGAACTGTACGCATCAAAGCCCGACGGTGTTTCCGATCCGTATACGCCGAACGGCATTGAAAACCCGATAAAGCCCGATGGTGACGCCGATATCGGAAATGACCATACCACTTCTTCGGGATGGCATCCGACATATATTGAACGGGAGGTTTAAGCATGAGAGATACCTTTGTTCGCACACTAATTACGCTTGCGAAGGAAAATCCGAATATAGAGCTTATTACAGGTGATTTAGGTTTCGGCGTACTGAAACCTTTTTGGGAACAACTGCCCGATCAGTTCATCAATGCAGGTATCGCCGAACAGAATATGACTTCCCTTGCCGCAGGCATGGCACTTGAGGGTAAGACCGTATTTACTTATTCCATCGGCAACTTCCCTACTTTACGCTGCCTTGAACAAATTCGCAACGACTGTGCTTACCATAATGCTAACGTAAAGATTGTCTGTGTCGGTGGCGGTTTTGTTTACGGCTCGCTCGGCATGAGCCATCAGGCAACCGAGGACATTGCCGTTATGCGTGCGCTGCCCGATGTTGCGGTTCTCTGTCCCGGCGATTTGGTGGAGGCTGCCGAGGCGACAAAAGCTATTGCCGCATACCCCGGTACTTGCTATCTAAGACTGGGTCGTGGCGGTGAAAAGCGTATCCACAATAGCATCGAGCATTTTGAAATAGGAAAGGCAATACCCATCCATGGCGGCAGCCGTGTTGCAATCTTCTCAACAGGAGCGATTTTCGAGGAAATCAGCGGTGCGGAAGAAATCCTTGCAAAGCATAATATCCATCCTGCCGTGTGGACGTTCCCGACGGTAAAACCGATTGACAGGGAAACTATTACAAGCTGCGCTAATGAGTTTGACCTGATTGTTACGGTTGAAGAACATAACCTTTCCGGCGGCTTCGGCAGTGCCGTTGCAGAAGTCTTATCGGAACATAGGGGTAAGGTCAAACTTCTGCGTATCGGTCTTAATGATATCTATTCCGCTATTGTCGGAAATCAAAAATATCTGCGTGCGCAGTTCGGTCTCGATGCCGCAGGCATTGCAAAACAAATTTCGGAGATTATATTATGAAACGTTTACTTTTGACATGCACAGATCTGATGGCAATTCAGTTTTTAGTACCCCATGTGAAATATCTCTCTCAAAACGGTTTTGATGTGGAGCTTGCATGTTCCGACGTTGGTGGGCGTATTGGCGAACTCAAGTCGGTATTGGATGGCATTGCCGTCGTTCATATCGTGCGACTGGTACGCAGTCCCTTTTCATCCGTAAACCGAAAAGGCTACGCAGATTTGAAGAAAATCATTGACGAAAGATATTGGGATGTTATTTGGACTAACGAACCCGTGATGGGCGTTATGACTCGCCTTGCGGCTAAAAATGCACGCAAGCACGGCACGAAGGTCATCTATATGGTGCATGGCTTCCATTTCTATAAGGGCGCACCGATTCAAAATTGGCTGCTGTATTACCCCATTGAAAAATACTGCTCTCGCCTGTGCGATATGATAATCACCATAAACCGAGAGGATTGCGAAAGAGCAAAATCCTTCCATGCCCCGAGGGTGGAAAAGAT
>CAYPXV010000090.1:0-5443 GCA_964414925.1 uncultured Clostridium sp.
CAACCTGATCTGCCTTGCGAACCGGTCCGAGGATGGAAACACGCTCAATCTTGCGTTCGCCGTTCTTTATGGTAACTTTTTCCTTGCTCAAAAACTGACCGGGCTGGGAAAGAGGACGATCAAAAGTCAACTCATGTCCGCTACCGAATAAAACTTCAACGTGTTCTTGTGTAAGGTGCACATGACGTGCAGATACTTCAACTATAAAATCCATGATTAGCCTCCAGATTTTTATTTTAATTGACAAACCTATTTTCCTACAATCGGATGAAAAAGTAAAGTAGCATTGCGAAATATAATCTTTATTAGACACGCTTGGACTATTGCATTGACGCCGATAATGGAGTATCATTCATATGTTTTTAGTATTGCCGACGGAGGTTTCTATGAAAGATTACAGCGTTTTTGATATTATCGGGCCGCAAATGGTCGGGCCCAGCAGTTCTCATACCGCAGGCGCAGTTAAAATAGGTTTGGTTGCACGAGGACTTCTTTCAAGCCCCGTTAAATCTATGGATATTACGCTGTATGGTTCATTTGCCGAAACAGGTAGGGGACATGGTACGGATAGAGCAATCGTTGCGGGTGTGTTGGGAGTAAAACCCGATGATGAACGAATAAAGTATTCAATGCTCCTTGCAAAAAGTGAGAATGTTTCCGTAACTGTTAATTACAGCTTCGATGAATGCGAACATCCCAATACCGCAAGAATTAAAGTATGCGGTGATGACGGAAAGTCACATACGGTCGTCGGAATATCCATAGGCGGCGGTAATATCGAAATTAAAGAAATTGACGGCATGGAAGTGTCGTTTACGGGCAATTATCCCACACTCGTGGTTTTCTATCCCGATGCCCCGGGCATAATCTCAAAGGTAACAACGGTTCTTGCTGCTATGCAAATAAACGTTGCCTTTATGCGTGTGTTTAGACATGCAAAAAGAAAACAGGCTTGTATGGTTATCGAAACAGATGCCGTTGTAAGAAGCGATGTGCTTAACGGAATAAAAAAATATGTGGATGAAATAGAGGAGATTTATGCGTTATGAGCTATTCTTTTGACACAGGTGCAGAGCTTATAAGTATTTGTAACAGCGAAAATATCACAATTGCCGAAGTTGCGATACGTCATGAAATGGAAAAGTCGGAACGTGAATATAACCAAATAGTCGATGAGATGTTCGATAACCTTATGGTTATGCAAAGTTCCATCAGTATGGGTCTTGAAAAGAAACAGCAGACTATGACGGGTCTTGCAGGTGATAATGCCGGAAAGCTTTATTCTTTTGCAGAAAAAGCAAATATGGGTAAGGATATGGCTCAAATATGCGCAGCCGCCATGGCGGTTACGGAAGTAAATGCATCAATGGGTAAAATTGTTGCAACGCCCACCGCCGGCGCAAGCGGTGTTCTTCCCGCTGTTTTGGTAATGTGCAGCGAAAAAAAGGGATTTACGGACAGAGACTTGGTCAACGGTCTTTTTACCGCAGGTGCCGTAGGTACGATTATAGCTAAGAATGCTTGCATTTCGGGTGCGGCAGGCGGTTGCCAGGCGGAAATAGGGTCGGGCGCGGCAATGGCTGCTGCGGCTCTGGCGGAACTGTGCGGCGCTAAACCCGAGGCTTGTCTTGATGCTGCGGCAATTGCTTTGAAAAATGTGATGGGACTTGTATGTGACCCTGTAGCAGGTCTTGTCGAATGTCCTTGTATTAAAAGAAATGCCATGGGTGCTGCCAATGCGGTGCTTGCCGCCGATATGGTTTTGGCAGGTATATCCAGCATTATTCCATTTGACGAAGTCGTAGTCGCTATGAAAAATGTCGGCAGAATGATGAATTCCGATTTGCGTGAAACTTCAAGAGGCGGTATTGCCGCTTCTCCGACTGCAAAGAAAATCGCCGAAAGAATTGCAGGAAAACAAATCGATGATTATGATTGATTTACTTGATAAATGTAAAGTTATATGTTAGAATTACATTATAATAGCTTTATTTCTCAGGAGGTATTGTGAAAGAAAAAAAGAACACTATAATAAAATACTCAATAACCGTTGCATTGATTTTAATTGTCGCCTTACTCATTTATGTTTCGCTTAATACGGTGCTTCCGGGTATGATAGATGTGATTGCAACAGGTGATAATCAAGCCATTGAAAATTATTTGAATGGGTTTTCGTCTTTTAAAAGCTATTTGATTGCCTTTTTGCTTCAGTTTATTCAGATTATTACCATCGTTTTACCCAGCGTCCCTATACAGGTTTCGTGTGGGTTTATCTTCGGTACGCTGAAAGCATCGATTGTTTGCTATGTAGGCTATGTCACCGCAAATGCTGCGGTTTTTCTTGCTTGCAGGTTTTTAAAAGGTAGTTTGGATAAATTGCTTCCGTCTACCACGACTAAAAGTATTTCTTCTTCAAAGGCAAAGCAAATACTGGATTCGAAGTACCCTGCTTTCACGGTCTTTCTTGCGTCCATTCTTCCCATAGTACCCAATGGTGCAATTCCCTATGTGGCTTCTAAAACTAAAATAAAGTTTTCGTCATTTATGCTTGCGGCTTCTACAGGTTGCATACCGACAATTTTGACAGTTTGCGCCGTGGGAGGAGAACTGAATCAGTTCGATTTCCTAACGTCAGCTATGGTCTGCATACCGCTGCTCGTGCTAACAGGTTTGCTGTTCTGGCAAAAGAAAAATATAATTTCATTGTACGAACGTCTTATCCTGAAAAAAACAACAAGGCAGGATGATGACTCGGATACCGAAAAAGATTGAACCGAACATTAACGACGGCTCAATCTTCAGTCAAATCTTTATTGCGAACGACACTCAAGATTTAGAACTCAATCTGATGTTTGTCGTTCGTATTTTTTGTGTCTTTACCATTCTCGGGGCAATAATTCTTGATGCAAATCGTTCTCCGTAAAGACTCCATATCGTCTCGTTTGCTTCGTTACTTGAAGGAAGTGCATCCAAGTTTGTGGCGAATACGGTTGCCTTTCCCGAATCTTGCCTCTGACATAAAATTCCGAGCAATGTTTCAACCGTTATATTCGGTATCATCGGCTCTGTCCCCAAATCATCGATTATTAATAAATCAGGAAATATAAAATCGGGTTTTTCGCTCAAATCGGCTCTTAGCGTGTCAAGCGTTAATTGAATCAGCCTGTTGGAACTTATCTTCAAGACAGAGTAACCTCGTTTTAATACCTCTCCGCCTATGCAATTCAGAAGATACGTTTTTCCTACTCCGGGTTCTCCGATGTACAATAAGTCATGCTTTTCGTTGTCGGGAAATTGTTTTGCGTAGTTTAATGCGGCATCATGTATTTTAGACATGGCGTTTCTGTCCGCTGTACTTTTTTGAAGATCGAGATTGAAGTTTTCGAATGATTGCATCGCATTTAATCCCGAATCTTCAAATTGTATGGAGATTGCAAGTTGATTTACGCAGCGACAAAGCTCCGATTTAACCTTACCCGTATCCTTACATTCATTACAGAAAAACCGATGTTCAAGATAGTTTGGTGGGAAACCGTTTTCAATCAGTAAATTCCTGCGTTTTGCTTCATAATTTGACAAAAGGACTTTTGCATCATCCAGTATAGAGTTTTGAGGAGTGCCTTTCATTATACTTCGCCCGATGTCAAATGTTATTGACTTATAGTCGGCATCAAGTTCGGCAAAGCCGGGAATACATGAACAAACTTCATTATACCGTGCAGTCTCCAATTGATGCATCTGTTTTTTTCGTTTGACCATTTCATCCGAAATTGCCTGTGATAGGGCAGGGGTTTTAATTCTCATAGATGTCTTCTCCAAAATCAATTCCCAGTTCGGCAAGTTGTTCGGCAGTGTAGCTGTGCTGCTTATAACTTAATGCACGATTGGTTTTTCTCTTTTGAACGCCGGGGGTGTACGAATTTTGCTGTCTATCAACGTATTCTTTAGCCGCATTTAACGTTCCTATACCCATATCGTGCCATTGCTTTATCTTCTTCTTCGTATCGGCAAAAGGTCGTGTTGAACCGGAAGAAAGTTCCGCTGCATAGTACATCATCTCGGGATCTATACGCCACTGTTTATACCAAAGTTCAACTTGCTGCCTTTGCTCTACGGTGGAACGATGAGAGGATAGACCGCAACGAGACAGTATCTGCTGTGCTATATCAAAAATTAAATCCTGCTCAATTGATAACTTGCGTATTGATTCAGGTGTGATACAGCCGTTGTCATGATAGCTCTGAAGTATTGCATCCAGGTATCGGAACGTGGGTCGGTCGCTTGATACAACTTCTCGACAAGCTAAGTTGATTACTTCATCGGTAAATTTCCATTGGTTTTTCCACTTATTGTATAACTCAAATTCATCCGCTGTCGGTCGTCTGGATATATTCCAACGCTTCAGTATTGCCGCCGCACCCGTCATGGAATCAGTTTCAATGGTGAATGCTTCATGAACTTGGTCGTATGTTAAAAATCGTTCGGCTGCAAAACGCTTGGCTATTGCATCCATGTAGTTTATGTTCACCTTCGAACCTTTGATTTCTAAGCTGTGACGTACTATTTCGATTGCCGCATCCGGTTCGAAATGGAATATTTCAATCCAGTCATAGATCTTTTGAAGTTCTGTACCGTTTAAATTTCGAGTTCCGAGTACCGCTTGAAGTTGTTTTATTAATTCGGAATATTTTCCGCTCGGTAATGGCTGCTCGATTGCTACCTCATTTGCATTGAGATATTGAACATGGACTGAACCACTTTCTATAAGCCTTACCAATCCGTTTGCACTGAGAACACGGAATGAATCAAGTATGCTTTCCTTACTCATGCCAAGTGCCGTTTCAATATCCGTTGAGTTCCTATCACTCGAAGAACATAACATCAAACCATAAAGATAAACTTTAACAGCATCTCCGCTTAGTATAGGCAAAAACCCCGTGATAAACGCATTGTCTACTACTGTTGAAGCATGAATAGGATTTTCTTTCGTAATTGTAAATTCAGACATTAATATTTTCCTCTCCTCTTTCATACTGAATTTTAACATCAAATCCTGTCGCTGTCAATTGAATGGTTAAATCCTCCTACAAATCGATATCTAACCGAAAAAGCTTATATATATCAAAGATGAAAAAATATTGAAGTTTAGCAAGATGAAAAAAACGTTGAAAATTCGGGAAGAAACGAATGATGCTCATCGAAAGAGAATCTGAAAGATATATGAAAAAACTTTAAAAAGACTATTGACAAGTCGGGAGTAAACGTGTATAATAACGGACGTTGCAAGAAGTGGAAACGGCTTTCGGGGTGTAGCGCAGTTCGGTAGCGTACGTGCTTTGGGAGCATGGGGCCAAGGGTTCAAATCCCTTCACCCCGACCATCATATTGTGGCCCCTTGGTCAAGCGGTCTAAGACACCGCCCTTTCACGGCGGTAACAGGAGT
>CAYPXV010000091.1:0-5331 GCA_964414925.1 uncultured Clostridium sp.
TCGTTCGAGAAACAGGCGGACTTGCCGACAGCATAAAACCCTATAATAAATTTACCCTTGAAGGTAATGGTTTTTCATTCGGAAATTATTCCGCTCATGAGCTTTACAACACCGTTAAAACGGCTGTTGAACTTTATCGCTTCGATGAAAAAGAGTGGCTTCGTCTTACCCGTGCCGCAATGCTTTGCGACTTCAGTTGGCAAAAAAGCGCAGAGCTTTATCTGAATCTTTACGCAGAAATGATCGAATAAAAATATATTTAATTTGTCGTAAAAAAACGCTTGACAAGCGGCAATTTATGGCTTAGAATACGCAAGACAAATAAATATCCGCCATAGACAGCAGGTGCTTTGTGCTTAATTTCCTGCCGAGGTGAAACCATAAGTTTGTTTGCTGTGCAGAGACTTTATTCATCCCCTGTCCTATGGTCGGGGGATATTTATTTGATACTGTGACAAGGAGGAATCATTCCAAATGGCAAATGCTTCCATTATTGCAATGAAGGAGCAGCACGTTAATGAGATAGTTGAGCGTCTGAACAGGGCACAGTCCGTTGTAATGTTCGATTACAGAGGACTTACCGTTTCTGAAGTTACGGCATTGCGTGTTGAAATGCGTAAGGCAGGCGTTGAGTACGTTGTTCTTAAAAACACCATGGTAGAAAGAGCTTGTGAGCAGGCTAATATCTCCGATGATGTTAAGGAAATGCTCAAGGGACCTTCCGCTTTCGCATTCGGCTATGATGATCCCGTTGCTCCCGCAAAGATCATCAAAGAGTTCATTAAAAAGACCAAGAAGTGCGCTATTAAAGGCGGTATCGTTGACAACAGAGTTACCGATGTAGCAGGCATTGAAGCTCTGGCTGATCTGCCCTCTCGTGAGGTTCTTATCGCTCGTATGCTCGGCAGCATGATGAGCCCCGTTACCGGTCTTGCAATCGCACTCGACCAGCTCGCAAAGAAGCTTGGCGGCGGAGAAGAAGCTCCCGCAGCCGAATAATCCGGTTCATCTGACCCGGTGTCCGCTATCCACAGGATGGCAAATACTGTCAATACAGTAAATCAAATAAATTAATTTCGGAGGAAATTTACAATGACTAAGCAAGAATTTATCGATTATATCAAGTCTCTCACCGTCCTCGAACTTGCAGACCTCGTTCATGCAGTCGAAGAAGAATTCGGTGTATCCGCACAGGCAACCGCAGTTGCAGTAGCAGGCCCCGCAGCAGCAGCTGAAGAAGTTGAAGAAAAGACCGAGTTTGACGTTGTTCTCAAAGAGTTCGACGCTGCTCAGAAGATCAAGGTTATCAAGGTCGTTCGCGAACAGCTCGGTCTGGGTCTCAAGGAAGCTAAGGAAGCTGTTGACGGCGTTCCCAGCACCCTTAAGGAAGCTGTCTCCAAGGAAGAGGGCGAAAAGTTCGTCGCTGCTTTCAAAGAGGTTGGCGCTGTTATCGAGCTCAAGTAATTTTATTTCTTGTTCACAGCAAAGAGTCCTTTCCATTTGCGGAAAGGACTCTTTTTTACCTTCTTATAAATATTTCCGATTCTTTAAGTTTTTCCTCGGTATCAAATTCGTTGTATTCAACCCGATACAGCGTCAAGCCGTGTGCGGGAGCGGTATCCCCTGCATTTTCCCTTCCGGGATTATCAAGTGCGGATTTTATAAATTCGGGACTTTTGTAACCTTTTCCGACCAAGAGCATCGAACCCGTCATTATCCTTACCATATTATAAAGAAATCCGTTGCCTGCTACATGATAATATAGATAACTGCCTTCCTTTGTCCATTCGGATGTGTATATGGTTCGCACCGTCGTCTTTGCACTGCTGCCCGACGCTTTAAACGAAAGAAAATCATGTTCGCCCAAGAAATATTCCGCACTCCTGTTTAATGCTTCCAAATCAAGCGGTACATGAATGTGTAGCGCAGTATGTGCCGTGAACGCACTTGCATGAGGTGAATTGATTATCCTATACATATAATGCTTTTTCTGTACGCTAAAACGTGAGTGAAAACTTTCATCACCTTCAAAACTTGCCCTTATGCGTATGTCATAGGGCAGGATTGTATTCAAGGCATAGCTGAACTTTTCCGCCGGAATCCTTGAACAGGTATCAAAATGTGCCACCTGCGCCCTTGCGTGTACGCCGCTGTCGGTTCTGCCCGAGGCGTGTAAACTAATTTTCTCCGCCGTCAACAGCTCTATCGCTTCCGTTATAAGCTTCTGTATTGATGTCCCGTTCGGTTGCTGCTGCCAGCCTACATATGATGTTCCGTCGTATTCTATTATCAGGATTACCCGTTTCATGTACTCTCTCCGATAGATAAATCGTAAAGATTATACTCGGAATTTCGGTGTATTTCAAGTATAGAGAACGAACACGGTCGAATACATCATATTTTTTTTGTGTTTTTGATTTAAAAGAAAAAACAGGGCTTGACAGAAAAGAAGAATAATATTATACTGTATGGTGTGGGCTTGACAAAAAAATTAACTCGTCGTCCCCACAATATTACCAGGAGGAAATGACATGAAGAAATCTCTTAAGAGTATTCTTGCGTGCGTGCTCGCTCTCATGCTGGTTATCCCCGCAATGAGCGGCATCCTTGCCGACGAAACAGTTCAGGTCAAGGGCACTCTCGAATCGGTAGAAACCGTTCGCATCGATGTCTCAGGCATCAGGAACGGTCGTACCTTGACTGCGGCTGATGTCGAAGTTAAGGATCAGATTGCACCCGACAGCATCGTTACCATTATGGTAGAGCTTGAAAAAGCTCCCGCCGCAGATGTTAACGCAGAGCTCAAAGGTGTAAGCGATTATTGCGCAGAACTCAAGGCAGAGCAGAAGAAGACGGTTGCATCCATCAATAATCAGCTCGGTCTTGAAATTGTCCCCACATACAATTATACCGTTGTTTTCAACGGCTTTGCATTTGAGGGCGAATATCGCCTTATTGATGAACTCAATAAGATCGAAGGCATTAATGCATTTATGGCTATGGAATGGGAAAGCCCCAAACTGTTCAGCACCACCACTCAGGTTGGCGCAACAACTTCTTGGGATCTCGGTTATTCCGGCGAAGGCACCTGTGTTGCTATCATCGATACAGGTTGTAAAGTAACCCACGAGGCTTTCAGTGTTCAGCCCGAAAATGTTAAGTACACCGAAGATGACATCGCAATGTTCATCGAACTCGGCGAACTTCAGGGCAGCAACATGAACGCAAGCCAGGTTTACGTAAGTGCAAAGATTCCTTTCCGTTGGAACTACGTCAAGAACAACTATAACGTAAACCACGTAAGCAGCGACCACGGTACTCACGTTGCAGGTATTGCAGCAGGTAACGGCGGCGAAATCCAGGGCGTTGCAAAGGATGCACAGCTTGCTATCATGCAGGTATTCAATGACGGCGGCGGCGCAGGTTGGGCAGCAATCCTTGCAGCTCTCGAAGACTGTGCGGTTCTCGGCGTTGACAGTGCTAACCTCTCCCTCGGTTCCCCCTGCGGCAGCGAAGATTACTGGAACGCTTCCTACGGCGAAACCTTTGAAAGAGTTGTTAACGCAGGCGTCAGCCTTGCTATGGCAGCAGGTAACGACTATAACGCAGCTATGTGCAACGCATGGAGCGGCAGTGATGCAGCTAACAACAGCTGGGTTGCAGGCGGTTATAACCTCGTAACCAACCCCGATAGCGGTGTTGTCGGTTCTCCCTCCACTTGGGAACACGGCATGTCAATCGCCGCTGTTGAAAATGCTCATGCACAGGGTTACTATGTTTCCGTTGCAGACGGTTATTACGGATACACCGAAAACGAAAGCAACATGTTCCCCCTTGCCGATACCCTCGGCGGTCAGACCCTCGAAATCGTTTTCATCCCCGGTTACGGTGAGCCCAGCGATTACGCAGGTCTCGATGTTGAAGGCAAGATCGTTCTTGTAAGCCGCGGTACAACCACCTTCATCGAGAAAGGTTATGCAGCTCAGGAAGCAGGCGCAGCAGCATGTATTATTTACAATAATGTAGCAGGTGAAGCTCTCAACATGGTTCCCTTCGGAACTCTTGACGGCAACAACAACCTCATCCACGACGGCAATGAAGGTCAGATTCCTCACGTTGCTATCACTCTCGAATCCGCACAGGCTATTATGGAGTCCGGTGCTACCGAGATGTATGTTTCCGCTGAATACGGCATCTATCCCGCAGACGGCGGCAATATGCCTTCCGACTTCTCCAGCTGGGGCTGTACAACCACCCTCGGCATGAAGCCCGAAATCACCGCTCCCGGTGGTGCTATCTACTCCGCAACCGACAGCGCACTCAGCGGTGCTGATTACGGTACATGGGACGGTACCTCAATGGCTACTCCCCATATCGCAGGCGGTATGGCTATCGTCACCGAATATGTTAAGGAAATGTTCCCCAACCTCAGCCTCGCAGAGCAGAAGAAGATGGTTGATACTATCCTTATGTGTACTGCAACCCCCGTTTACGACAGTTCCGGATACTACGCACTCGTTCGTGACCAGGGCGCAGGCGAAATGAACCTCGAAAAGGCTGTTCAGACCAAGGCTTATATCACCGTTGACGGTTGCGATCGTCCCAAACTCGAACTCGGCGACGATCCCGATAAGACCGGTGTTTATACCATGGAATTCACAGTTCATAACTTCGGTACCGAAGAACTCAAGTACAGAATTATGCCCTCCTTCCTCATCAATGACATCGCTATCATCGGCTATGCAGACGAAGAAGGCAATGAACCCATCATCGCTAATACAGATAAGAGCTACGATCTCTACAGAGATTATGAGATCTACGGCAACTTCCCCCAGGAAGTAGTTGTTCCCGCAGGTGGAGAAACCGACGTAACCGTTGTCCTCAGCCTCAGCGAAAACGCTCAGTATTACATTGATTGGTATTACACCTCCGGCACCAATATTGAAGGCTTTATCGAGCTCATCCCCGTTGACGGCGGCTCAACAGGCCTCATCGGTGACGCTAACGGAGACGGCGTCATCACCATGGCAGACGCTACCCTCGTTGTTCGTGCAGCTCTCGGTCTCATCACTCTTGATGCAAACGTAGACATGAACGGCGACGGTGCTATCACCGTTGCAGACGCAACCCTCGTTGCTCGTGCAGCTCTCGGTCTCGGCGGCACTAAGTCCGTCGCAGAAGAAGGCGTAAGCCTCACCATTCCTTTCCTCGGCTTCTACGGCGATTGGAACTATGCTGAAACCATCGATATCGGTTACTACTATGAAGACGTTCAGCTTAATAGTAATAACTACCCCAACACCGTTGGCTTCAAGACCGGCAACAAGATTC
>CAYPXV010000092.1:0-5219 GCA_964414925.1 uncultured Clostridium sp.
GCAAGGTGAACAACCTTGACAGAATGGTTTTAACGAGATATCTTGCAAATTGGCCGGATTATCCACAAACAATGATCGGCGCAGGTGCTGATGTTAACAGCGATAATAAAGTCAATAATCTTGATAGAATGATTTTAACGAGATATCTTGCAAATTGGTCGGATTATCCGTCACTTCCATGGACAAAGCAAAAGGGGAAACCCATTGAAAATACAAACGAACTAGCACTTAAAGATAGTCAGGATGCAAGAATAGTTGTAAGTAACGTTGAAGCTATACCGGGCGAAACGGTTTCAGTTAATATAGATCTTGTAAATAATCCCGGAATTGTTTCGATGACATTGCTTGTGGAATATGATTCAAGATTGGAGCTTATACGAATTGAGGATAGCGGTCTATTACCTGGTGGTGTACATAGTCCTACGTTGACGAATCCATATACTCTCGCTTGGGCAAACGACACTGCTTCTCAAGATTATACTGGCAATGGAACGATTGTAACTTTGGTTTTTGAAGTGCCAGATGATGCGGTTCCCGGTGTATATTCAATAACGGTTACATATGATTACGAAAATTACGATATTTATAATTTCAATGCAGAGCCTGTACTGTTTGAGGTAGAAAATGGTTCAATCACGGTAAATGAAAACAATCCGTTGGTTTACCACGAAGTCACATTCAAAGACTGGGACGGAAGGGTACTCAAGACCGAGACGGTTGAGCATGGTAATGCCGCAACTCCGCCCGAAGATCCGACAAGAGACGGTTATAACTTTGTAGGATGGGATAAGGATTTTGCAAATGTTATCGAGGATATGACAATTACCGCACTGTACTCGATAAATTCCTACACCATAACATACAAAATAAACGGTGAAATCTACACCACTCAGGCATATGAATACGGTCAGCAGGTAACAGCACCGTCATATGACGTTCCTGAACATTACATCTTCAGCGGATGGCAAGTTCCCGAAACAATGCCGGCAGAGAATCTTGAACTTAATGCGACGTTGACGATAGAAAGCTACACCGTAACATTCGTGGACGGAATAACAGGCGAAGTCATAGACACTCAGACTGTAGAATACGGAAGTGATGCGGTTCTTCCCGAAGCACCGACTCATACGGGTTACATATTTGAACGTTGGGATGGCGAATACAATAATATTACAGGCGAATGCAGTATAACAGCATTGTATTGGCAGATAGGTGACGTTAATCATGACGGACAGATAACAACCGCAGACGTATTGCATATAATGAGATACGGTCTTGGCATAGAGGACGAAGGCAATGAGACAATCATGGACTTCAACGGTGATGGCGTGATCAATTCCATCGACGCACTGCTCGTATTGAGACTTGCCCTTGGATTATAATTAAGGCAAGTTTGCTCGTGGATATCGCTTTTAGCGGTATCCACTTTTTATTTACTAATAATTTCGTTTGTGTTATAATCGAGATGGAAAACAAAGGTTTGATTGAAATAAAGGTGGTGAAAACATGAAATGTAAAATTGCAATTTGTGATGATTCGGATGCAGACAGAGGATTTGTGAATCAAATGACAAAGCGTTGGGCAGCGGATAGGGGACACGATGTGCATATTGATACGTTTCCGTCTGCCGAGAACTTTATGTTTCATTATGCCGATGAAAATGACTATGACATTCTCCTATTAGATATTGAGATGGGGAAGATGGACGGAGTGACGATGGCAAAGCAGCTTAGAAAGAGCGATGATACGGTTCAGATTATTTTCATCACAGGGTATTCAGACTACATTTCGGAAGGATATGAGGTTGCGGCACTTCATTATTTAATGAAACCCGTCAAGGAGGAAAAGCTTTATTCCGTGCTGGATCGTGCAACGGAAAAGATTTCCAAGAATGAAAAGATGTTGTTTTTTGAAAGCGGCGGAGAAATGGTACGTGTACCGATTTACCGAATACGATATGCGGATGTGTTCGGAAACTATGTTACAATACACGCCTTGACGGATGTTACAGTAAAGATGACGTTAAGTGAACTTGAAAAACAACTTGATGAACGTTTCTATCGTGTAGGACGATCTGCAATAGTGAATCTGAATTCTATCAGTCGTGTAACCAAAAAGGAAATTATTTTAAGCGACGGTACTTCCGTTCCGCTTCCGAGAGGAGCATATGACGGGGTGAACAGAGCTATAATATCACAATCATAGGAGAAAAGTAAAATGGCAAAAATCAGCGGAATTATCAAAGACAAACAGGGAAATATTCTCCCAATGGTGTCCGTAGAATTGAAGAACGAGGACTTTCAAACCCAATATTCGGCAATCACAAACGAGCAGGGTCGTTTTGTAATGACTGTGCCCGATATGGTCTATCCGTACTTGACTGCGGTAAAGGACTATGCAATTGACTATTTGGAGTATTGGTGTCACAATGTGCCTGCGTTAGATTGCCTTGACTTAGATATCGAAATTGATAAACTTGAAATTTACGGTATTAATGCGTTTGAGGTGAAAGGTGCGGCAAAGACGCTGAGCATTTGGTTTCGCCCGATGAGTCTGTGTAAATTTCAAGCGCAAGAAAAGGAAATTGCTCCTGATTTTGACATAGACAGTATAACCGTAAAGATTAATGAACAGCAGACGGAAGTGGTTGTTGTGAATCGTGTTAACGAATATATAGGAATGGAAGGATGTGTGACGTCGTACTTGATTCAAGCTAAGCTACCGGAGGACGTAAAAAACTGGAATAGGGTAGATTTAAGACTTAAAGACATGGATGGGCATATCGGAGCAGCCACTCTGTTTCGAGAAGGTTTTGAGAAAAAATGAGCTTCTTTTCAAAGAAAATAGATAAGAAAATTGCTTCATATCAGCATGAGCTGATTGAAACTCATTATCGTGAAGTTGATAATATGTACCGACAAATTCGGGGTTGGCGACACGACTATCGTAACCACATTCAGACGATGAAGGCATACGCAGCTGCCGAAAACTGGGATGCAATAAAGAATTATTTGGATTTGTTGGATAAAGATTTGACTACCGTCGATACGGTTATAAAGACAGGTAACTCCATGATGGATGCTATCTTAAATTCAAAAATCTCCCTTGCAAAATCGAAAGACATTGTGGTTGTGGCAGATGCACATATTCCCGTCAAGCTGAAATCTTCGGAAATTGATTTATGCTGCATTATCGGAAACCTCTTTGACAATGCCATAGAAGCAAGTGTGAAGCTACCTCCGCAGCAGCGAATTATCCGTGTGTATATGGACATGAAAAATACACAGCTTTACATTTCTTTTACCAACTTTACCGCCGGCAAGAAACTACACAAGGAGGGCAAGCTGTTCCGCAGCACAAAAGGTGAAGGACATGGCTTCGGTCTTGTTCGCATAGATGCGATTGTGGAACGACTTGAAGGATACATCAGTCGCAATAGTGAAGATGGTGCTTTCACAACGGAAATACTGCTTCCGCAGGTGTAACTGCTTGCAGCATAATGTGCATTTCATCACCCCAAAATAACAATTCATCCCCAAATTAACTTTTCGATGCGGTTCTATGCTATTCTATTAGCAGAAAGGATGGTGGTTTTTCATGATGAAAGAAAAAACGAAAAAAGAAAAATCTCTCAAGCCCAAATACAACATGGCGCAAAACTCATGGTACATGATAAAGCTTGCTTGGACTTCGGGAGAGAAAAAAGTTATTGTGCTTAGCTTGTTATCCGCACTTTTCGCTGTGGCACTCAACCTTATCAATCTATATGTTTCTCCCACAATACTCTCCGTGGTGGAACGAAAGGCTTCGGTTACTGAGCTTATTTTGACAATAACTGTGTTTATCGGTGCTTTGATGTTCGTTTCGGCAGCATCTGCATATGTAGATACCAACACTCTGTACGGAAGAATCAGTGTGCGCTGCGAAATTATTAACCTACTTAATAAAAAAACGGCAATGACTTCCTACCTGAATCTTTATGACGAGAAATTCAAAAAGCTTAGAACAAAAACTCAGGACACAACAAATTCCAACAGTGCAGCCACAGAAGCCATTTGGACAACTCTCACAGACCTGACAAGCAACATCATGGGTTTTGTGTTCTACGTTGTCTTGATGTCCTCGGTTCAACCTCTTTTGCTCGTTGTGATACTCACGACAACGGCAGTATCCTATTTTGTCAGCAACCACTTGAATGGGTGGAGATACCGCCGTCGAGAGGAGGAGAGCGAATATGAAACGCAGGTCTATTACCTTGACCGCTGTCCGAGTTATTTACGAGTTGCAAAGGATATTCGCATTTTCGGCTTGCGTTCTTGGATTGAAGAACTGTATGAAAAAAGCATGGCAGCGTACACTGCTTTTCAGGGTAAGGCGCAAAGCGTTTACATTTGGGCGAAAATTGCAGATCTTGTTTTAGCATTTTTCCGTAACGCATTTTGTTACGCATACCTCATCGGACTTGTGATAGGGGATGTAATCAGCGCATCGGAATTTCTGCTGTTCTTCAGTGCGGTAGGCGGATTTGCAACATGGGTTTCGGGCATTCTCGGTAGCTTTAATACCCTTCGTAAGCAGTCCATTGATATTTCTACGGTTCGTGAATGTCTTGAATATCCCGAACCGTTCAAATTTGAGAATGGCGAACATATTGGAGCCGAAGCGGATAAACTTTATGAAATCAGGCTTGAAAATGTTTCTTTCCGCTATCCCGGGGCAGACAGTGACACGCTCACAAACATCAATCTTACACTTCACCCCGGTGAAAAGTTAGCTGTAGTCGGTTTAAACGGTGCAGGTAAAACAACGCTTATCAAACTTATCTGCGGTTTCCTTGACCCTACCGAAGGACGTGTGCTTCTTGACGGAAAAGACATCAGAGATTACAACCGCAGAGACTACTATAAAATGTTCTCGGCAGTGTTTCAAGAGTTCTCGCTTCTTGCAGGTACAATTGCAACAAACGTAGCACAGGATAACGTTGAAATTGATATGGAACGTGTTAAAGACTGCATAGAAAAGGCAGGACTATGCAAGAAGATCGAATCTTTGAAGGACGGATATGAAACCTATCTGAACCGAGAGGTCTTTGAAGAAGCTATCCTTCTATCCGGTGGCGAAACGCAGCGGCTTATGCTTGCCCGTGCGCTTTATAAAAACGCTCCGTTTATCGTACTTGATGAGCCGACAGCAGCCCTTGACCCTATCGCAGAGTCGGA
>CAYPXV010000093.1:0-5152 GCA_964414925.1 uncultured Clostridium sp.
CGCACCCATCGATGCGGCTATTCCCATGCAGATAGTGCATACTTCACACTTTATGTACTGCATTGTATCATAAATAGCCAGACCTGCGCTAACGCTTCCGCCGGGACTGTTGATATAAAGATAAATATCCTTATCAGGGTCATCCGCTTCCAAAAACAGCATTTGTGCAATGACAAGATTAGCCTCGTCATCCGTAATTTCAGAACCGAGGAATATTATGCGATCTTTAAGCAATCGCGAATAGATATCATACGAACGTTCACCCTTCCCTGTTTGTTCTATAACCATGGGGATTAAACTGCTCATGTGAACCTCCTGTTTTCGGTAAATAGTTTTAATAGATTATTTTTCTTCTTCGGCTGTGCATTCGGCGCAGTCACAATCCTCATGATTGTGTTCTTCGCAACCGCAATCGCACTTATGCTCGGGCTCAAGCTCTACAGATGAACCGACTACCAAAGAAACAACGCTTTCGAACATAGCGGCGGAAATGTATTTGCTGCGATTTGCTTCAAGTTCAGCCTTAACCTTTTCGTCATCCCATACGGGGCTGTTGGAGCGGCGTACAGCTTCCAGATAATCTTCTTCGGTAGGTTCAAGATGTTCGGTATCGATTATCGCACCGATAACATATTGACCCTTGAGATTTGCTTCCGCACCTGTTCTGTATTCATTGCGTAAAGTATCGATATCGATGTTTGCATTCTTCAGATAATCATCCATGCTGACATTGTAATGCTGCTTAAGCTGTGAAGCAAAGCGTTCAATCTGCATATCGACTTCCGCTTCGATGATATCGGCATGAATTGAAACTTCAGCATTATCGATCGCTTTCTGCAGAACATTATTCTCATACTGATACTTTGCCTGTCTTGCAGCCGACTTTTCCAGCTCGCTGCGAACACCTGCTTTGTATTGTTCAACGTTGTCGTATTCGGATGTATCCTGAACGAACTCATCATCGAGTTCGGGAATCTCCTCCATAGTAATATTATGTACTGTTACCTTAAATACTACACCCTTACCGGCAAGAGTTTTTTCGGGATAGTCTTCGGGGAATGTTACATTGATGTCACGTTCTTCTTTTACATTCATACCGACCATTTGTTCTTCAAAGCCGGGGATAAAGGAATGAGAACCGATTTTAAGGGGATAATTGCTTGCCGTTCCGCCTTCGAACTGCTCATCGCCAAGGAAGCCGGCAAAATCGATAACAGCGGTATCACCCTCTTCAAGAGGACGACCTTCAATAGTCAATGTGCGTGCCGCACCTTCAAGTCTGCGCTTAATATCCGACTCAACTTCCTCATCGGTTACAGCGTATTCAACGCGCGGCATTTCTATTCCTTTATACTGTCCAAGCTTAACCTCGGGTCTTATGACGATTTCGGCTGTAAAGACAACACCGTCCTTTTCGGATGCCGATTCGATTGTAATGTCGGGTGCAAGTTCGGCTATAAGATTATGCTCCTGCAATGCTTCGGCACAAGCGCGCTGAAGTGCTGTTTCGAGTTCGGTATCCCAGAATGCATCCTTGCCGTAAATGGCTTCGACGTTCCTACGGGGAGCCTTTCCCTTGCGGAAGCCGGGAATCTGGTATCTGTGAGCATTGCGGCGATAAGCACCGTTCAGTGCATTTGTATAATCGCTCGCTGAAATTGTTAATTCAAATTTGACTTTACCGTCTTCGGTACGAATTAGTTCTGACATATGTTTCCTCCAGAATAAATTAATCACTAATGATAACTCACCACTACCTCATCGTAATGCCGAGTTGATTTAGCTGATTTCATGATATTGAAAATGAGTTCGCAATCCAATCGCAAAATTCCAATCATCGTATTATAGCACATATCACGCAACAAGTAAATGAATTAAATGCAATATATAACAAAATTTTCAAATGCCTACGATGTAATTCGAAAAAATCGATAAAAGACTATCAGCCTCGGCAGGAGAATATCTCGGAGAAATTGCCACGGAAATAAAATCATACGACTCTGTTGCAACAAAATCCTTATAATTATTGTAAACATTAAAAGCCACCACAGGCTCTGTTCCGTTTTTTTCTTCAAAAAGCTTTGCGGAAAACGATGTAAGCTGTATCTTGCCCGTTTCTTCTGACGCAAATGTCGGAATATCGGGTCTCGACTTCGGATTTCTCACGTTATCCAGCGAGCTTATCAATCTCATACCAATGGCAAATAACAGATAGTTTGCTTCGTCCAATTGTTTTTGTTCGTAATACTTTCTTATCTTCCTTCTTTCTTCGATGTTCATAGCCAGAACGGTATTCAGCACGTATCCGGGTCCGGGTTTGCCAATCCCAAGATCGCTGTGTGCGTCAACATGCGTAACATGAAAAGGAAACGAAAGCTTTTCTTTTTCTATAAGCTCAAGCCAAAAACACAGTGCCTTATCATGAGTTTCGAATATTCTTCCGAAAACAGGCTTCTTTACAGCACAGTTATTTTCCAAAAAATCAATCACGTCGGTTTCGTCCCACGGTTCATGTCCTTCAAGCGAAGGACGTTCACCTACAGGCGCAAGCGGGCAACAGTCATTCAGGAAAAAATCCAAATCTATATCCAATACCCTCATCATGACAATGCATACCTCCATCGAAATTTTATGTGATTATAGTCGATAGGCTGAAATATTGCAACAGCCGACCAAACTTTATATTAATCGTCTGCTTGCATATGTTGGCAGAATATGTTATGATTAAGGGCAAACCTATGGGAGATTATTTTTATGAAAAAGAAATTTATTTTACTTACAGCCATTATATTGGCATTGGCACAATTGTTTACGATAGCCGCCGTATCGGCAGATAATTGTCCCGAGCCACTGTATTCTAATTATCGGAATACAAATGATATGCGTGAAGACATCGTGCAGCACGCACTGTCACAGGTAGGATATCGTGAGGGTTCGGACGGTTCAAACGCATTCGGCAACAGTTTCGGTAATCCTTCGGGTTCTTGGTGTGCTTATTTTGTTATGTGGTGCGCACAAAAGGCCGGAGTACCGACTTCTATCATTCCTCAGAGCAGGTTCGGACGTGTATCGGATTATTGGGAGAATGCTACCTTGGTTTTGGAATTTCATCCTGTAAACGACTTGCAGAATCCCTACACGCCTAAAGCCGGTGATTTGGTAATTTACAGAAATACAACCACATATTACGACCGAACAACAAAAAAAATTACCACATGGCAGACCTCCAACTCTGTTTTATGCCAATACGGTAAATCGGGAAACTCAAGAGTAAGTCACATAGGTATAGTTACCAGAGATGCAACATATCCGACGAATAACGGAGCTAAGGTCAATTATGCGGGCTTTGCGATGGTAGACGGAAACAGAGGCGGAAAAGTTGCTTCAAGATTCGAACTGTATGAGAATATCACAGGTTTTGTTACTATTAAATATCCGTCACCGAAACCCGTTAATACATCTCCTTCAACAGGTGCATGGCCTTTACTGAAAAAAGGTAGCAGCGGAACAAATGTATCCGTGCTACAGGCAATGCTGAATAAAACAATAGGTGCAGATTTGACTGTAGACGGGTTCTTCGGAGCCGCAACCGAAAAAGCGGTAAAACGTTATCAAGCCTGGAACGGTTTGACACCCGACGGTTATGTAGGCAATGATACATGGATAAGTCTTTCGAGAAATAACGTGCAGACAAGCTCCGATTATAACTGGTCAACAACAAGACAGCTCCAGATTCTTTTATCTGTCCGCTACGGAATTGAAACGGCGATTGACGGACACTACGGTTCTCAAACCGAGTCGTCGGTTAAATATTTTCAAAAATGGGCGGGAATCGAACAGGACGGAAAAGTCGGTCCGATTACATGGCGTTATTTGCTTATAGGAAAATAATGTTATAAACTTAATGCAAAGCTTCCTTACAGCAGAGGAAGCTTTGTCTGTAAATCTATCATTTTGCAATGGTACATTAAAAGGAGAAACAGTATTATGACAGATAAACAAGCCTATGACATTCTCAGTAGAATTCTCGACATGTTAAATGAGAATGACTATCCCGAAATTTACTCCGTTATTTATGCAAACATTGATGAGGTAGCAGAGGAAATTCTTTCAGAGCCCTACTTTATTGCACAGCAATTACACGAAGCAGACGCTACAAAGCAATTTCCGCAATACGTTTCGGAGTTTCTTATTAAAGTCTATGAAGATGAAATTGCGAATGGCAATGCCGATGCTGCGTGTGACATCGGGTCTTTGTATTACACAGGACGAGCCGGTGAACAGAACTACGCAAAGGCATTGGAGTATTACACCGTCGCTGCAAACGGCGGATGCCGTCAAGCACAGGAAAACCTCGGCTATTGTTATTACTATGGCAGGGATACGGAAGTTGATTACAAAAAAGCATTCCACTTCTTTGCACTCGGAGCATTTGACGGTCATATTTGCTCTCTCTACAAAATCGGAGACATGTATCGAAACGGGTATTATGTAGAGAAAAATGAACGTGAAGCATACCGCATATACAGGCGATGCCTTGAAACGATGACTACCGAGAGCGTACCGTTTGTAGGTGCGGACGTGACGGTGCGTATTGCCGATTGTTACTTTGAGGGAATCGGTACGGAAATTGATTACGAGCTTGCTCTTGAATATTATCAAAAAGCCGAACGTCTGTTCTATAAACGCCTGCAAGACGGTGACTTTATGATAAAACGCAGTTATGAAAAGGTTATTTCCCGTCAAATCGAGGTACGCCAAAAGATGAAAGAGAAACTTCCCTATTATGAATGGACGAATTGATAAAATAAAGGAGTTGAGATATTTATGAATAAAAGTTTAGTTGCATACTTCTCCGCAAGTGGAGTAACCGCAAAGGTAGCCAAAAAATTATCCGAGGCTATAGGCGCGGACCTTTATGCCATCGAGCCGGAGGTGCCTTATGCAAAGGCTGATCTTGATTGGATGGACAAGAAATCCCGTAGTACCATCGAAATGAACGACCCTGCCTCCCGTCCTGCTATCGCCGGTAAGCGTGACAACATGGATGAGTATGACACCATCTATGTCGGATTCCCGATTTGGTGGTACATTGCGCCGACCATCATCAACACTTTCCTTGAGAGCTATGACTTGACCGGCAAGACCATCA
>CAYPXV010000094.1:0-5034 GCA_964414925.1 uncultured Clostridium sp.
TGCCGATATTAACGGTGACGGCGTTGTCAATATGTTCGATGCAATTCTTCTGCTCCGAACAATTCTGTAAGGTTTTGTATCTTTGTATTACATCAAAGCCTCCCTTGTCCAAAGGAAGGCTTTGATTTTTACTCGAACGTTACCGTAAAATTCGCACCACGCATACGGGGCGAAATTAATTTCAAATGGGTGAAAAATCAACACAGGTGCTTTTTTTGTTTATTGACATTATTTGCAAACGGTACTATAATTGTTGTATTATATTTATAAAAACACACGAATTTCGGAGACAGAAGCATGAATTTTACCTTTGCAACAGAACCGTCGCTATTGCACGAAACGGCTATACTTTTATTCAGGCACGCCATGGGCATAACTCAATACGATATGGAAAGACGATTGATACGCAGAAATGCCAGGAATCTGTCCGAAGAGAGCATTGCCCAATTAATGCCGCTGTTTGAATCGCTTAACGATGTTGAACAGGTGGTTTGCGAAGGTATAGATGAAAACGAGTCATTTAAATACTACTTTTGCGATTGCGGAATGGAATGCAGCGGTGAGGACAGTCTTGCCGTGCGCTGTCTTGCAACGTCCGTACTGCTTGCATTTGATGACCCACTTATATCCGATTACGACGAACAAATCTCCTATCTGAAACGAACATGGAAAAAACTTAAAGAAACCGGCTATGAATTTGAAATTGAAAAGATGTACTTTGAGATAGCCGAACGTCCGGGTGTAATAATGGATGATAATTACCTTTTTAATCAGATAGATAAATTACCTTTTAGCAGAGAATTTCTTTATAAACTTTATAAGGCATACTCTCATTACGATGAAACCGTTGATGAGCTTGCGGCATTTTTAAGACCCTATGCCATGAAATTAAAGCATGAGCTTAATTCACTCATGCCCTATTATGATAATGCAATGGAACACTGGAAAAAGGCAATTAAGTGCAAAACTTCCGGAACGCTTGCCAATTCTCTGCCGTATATGGGTCTTTCTCTGGATTCCGACCTTGATGCAACGGTCAATGTAAGTCTTATAGAAACCTGTTTTTTCAGCATGGTAATGCTCCCTGCAAAAGGCAAGCCGACTTTATCCCTCTATATGGGTGCGGATGTGCGAAACGAGTCCCCTTTCGGCGACCCTGCATACCCGATTGAATATGTTTACGGTGTTATGAAGATACTTGCCGACCCCGCTAAACTTAAAATACTTCATCACTTGAGTGTCTCCGACGGCTATTGCGCCGAGCTTGCCGTAGCTCTCGGTCTTGACAGCGGAAACACTTCAAGATACTTGCGTATGCTTGCCGATATGGGTTTTATCACAAGCTATAAACAAGGCTCTAAAGTTTTCTACAAAACCAATGACGAATCCATACGCAGAATTATGCAAAGCGTTACAAGTTTCATCACCAGGGACAAATAATTTTATTTATAAATATACTATTTTTTCTATTGATTGTACACAAAAACAGTGTTATAATGTTTTTACATACATATCGCTGCGGCGATAAATACTCTCCGGGAGGAAAAAATGAGTAAAATCAGAAAGCTCACAGCCCTGTTTCTTGCAATACTGATGCTTGTCCCGTTCACGACCGGTTTCAGTATCTTTGCGGAAACCGACACCGCCGACGATAGCAGTCAGTGGTATGTCAATGCCGAGTACGATAATGACACGGCATTGATAAGCAGCGGCAATTTCACACTCGGTAATGGTTCCGATACACCCGATATCACCACCCTTATCGATTTGGGACTTGCCGAAAAAGAGGTCGTTGTCAACGGAAAGACCTTGTACAAGATTACAGATGTTCAAGAATTTTTGAACAAGTACATGGGAAATGTTTCCGCAGGCGGCGCAGATAAGCTTACCATCGAAGCAGAAGACTATCTCAACGAAGTCGTTCGTGTAGTGGTTTTCTTTGAAGAGCCCTCACTTTTCGAGAACTCGGATCTCAACCTCGGCGTTGGTAAGAAAACCGATTCGGCACTTTACACCGAATGTGCGCAAGCCGCAATGGACGTTCAGAATAAGCATATTGCCGAGATAGAAAAGATTGATTCATCAATTGACTTCATATCAAGAGGCGTTCTGCTTGCGAACTACGCTACATTTGAAATGCCCAGAAAGCTCATGGACGAGCTTAGGAGCATGAAGGGTGTAACAAGAGTAACTTTAGAACCGACCTACACCGTAGCTCCCTATGATCTCGTTGATGACGGCGAAGACCATACGGGCGATTCAACCGGTGCTGTTCAGGTAGGCCTTGAAGGTGCATGGAAGAACGGCTTTACAGGTGAAGGCATGGCTATTGCCATCATCGATACCGGCTGTCAGTATACCCATCAGGGTTTCAACATTCTTCCCGATGAGGAGACTGTACGTTATAATGAGGATGCTATAAACGAACTGCTTTCAAATTCGCTGTTCCAGGCTTCCGAACGTATGGGCGGTCCTCTTACCGCAGAGGATGTTTACCTCAATGTAAAATTCCCCTTCGTATTTGACTATGCATCCAATGATACCGATGTTCTGCATCATGGTATCAATTCTCACGGAACCAGCGTTGCGGGCGTTATAGCCGCACATACCGATTCACCCGACGTATATAGCTTTTGCCAGAATAAAATCGGTGTTGCTCCCGATGCACAGCTTGTCATACTGAAAGTTTTCGAAGGTGACAGTGCATACATGAGCGACATCATTGCCGCAATGGAAGACAGTATTCTCCTCGGCGTTGATGCTGTCAACCTCAGCCTCGGTCATGCTTGCGGTTTTGATAATGAATACGACTGGACGGAAGTATTTGACCGTGCCGTTGAAGCGGGCATCAGTGTAGTATGTTCCGCAGGCAACGAATATAACTCCATGACAGGTGTTACCGATACCGGTTATCCCTATACAAGCAATCCCGACAACGGCACTATTGGTGGTCCCGGAACCTATGCTTCCTCTTTGACGGTAGGTTCTCTTAACTCCACCTCTGCCGCACGTCCCGACTACTTCTTGTACTTCTACAACGAAAAGTTCGGTATTATCGACCCCGCCGAGGCAACCGACGGATTCTATATGTGGACGGATTATGACTTCGGTGAAGACCCTTGCTTCTTCAGCAAAGTATTCAACGGTTCAACCGAACCTTTCGTAATTTGCTGGAACAACGATGTTCAGACTTACGACCTCACCGGCAAGATCGCCTTCATGTTTGAAGATGAGAGCGGTAATCTCACTAATCAGGATGTTTACGAAACCGCTGTTAAAGCCGGCGCAACAGGCGTTGTTCTCATTCCTTGCAGTGAAGACGATGACAGTATCTGGGATTACGATGTTGTCGTGGACGGCACAGTTCCCTGCCTTGCAACATACTATTATGACTTTTACTATATGCTCTGGTGGCGCATTGAAGAATGCGGTATCACCGAAGATGAATATTACGTCACCACTCCCACATGGGATCAGCCCACTGCCAATGCAGGCGAAATGAGTGCATTCTCGAGCTGGGGACCCACTCCCGACCTCAAGATCAAGCCCGAGGTTCTCGGTATCGGCGGAAACGTTTATACCCTCTACGGTCAGGAAGGCAGCAATGCATACTATGTGTGGATCAACGGTACTTCCTTCTCCGCACCCCAGGTTGCGGCAGGTACAGCTCTTGTAAGACAGTACATTCAGGAGCTTTATCCCACAATGAGTGCAACGGAAATAACGGCACTTGCAAACAAGATTTTGATGAGTACCGCAACTCCCGTTGTAAATCCGAATACCGGATATTTCTACGCCCCTCGTCAGCAAGGCAGCGGTCTTATCAACCTTACCGCTGCAACGAGCGCAACTGCGTACCTTGAAGTCAACGGTGATCGTCCCAAGATTGAACTGGGTGACGACCCCGAAAAGACGGGTGTTTATGATTTAACATTCAGCATTGTCAACATCGGCGATACCGAAAAGGTCTATTCCGTTGATACCTCCGTATTCACCGAACAGGCTGAAAGTGTCGGCTACATTAACGGCGAATATCGCTACTCCATGACAGGCGAAGAGCATATGCTCAATCCCGATATCGACGGAGTCAGCGAAGTTACCGTACCCGCAGGTGAAACGGTCGAAGTAACGATTACCGTTTCTCTGTCCGCACTTGACAAGCATTACTTCCAGCGTTATTACTCTAACGGCGGATATGTTGAAGGCTATGTTATTTTGACCGAGCAGAACACCGAAATGCAAAATACGCTTACTCTGCCCTTCCTCGGCTTCTACGGCGACTGGACAGCAGTTCCCGTATTTGACGATGTTTATTACTATGACCATCTTGATGACCTTGACGCAGGCGATGAACTCACCGCAATGGGCATGATGGGTGCATACACCACCGAAAACGGAGAGCTTGTAGGTATTGGCGATGTCAACTACGGAGTTGAAAGCACTTACCACCTCACAGGCAGCGAATATTCGGATAAATTCAACTATATCTCGCCCAACGGCGACGGCATAAGGGACGGACTTGAATATGTTGTGCTTCCTCTTATGCGCAACGTAGAAAAGCTCACCTACTCCATTACCGATAATGAGACAGGCGAAGTTTACTACTACGACTATGCAGAGCTTCTGTCAAAGAGCCGCGGTCTTCCCCAGGGTATTCATGACGAAGAAAACGATTCGACCTTCTGGTTCATGCCCTGGTACGGAACCGATGCAGACGGTAATACATTGCCCGACGGCACAAGCGTTACGGTAAGCATCGTTGCGGAGAAGTATTATAACGGCGAACTTATCACCGATAATCTTAATTCAGAGTGGCATTTCAATCTCACGATTGACACAAGCGCACCCGAAATCTTAAGCTTCTCTCCCCGTTTCGAAGAACCCCGCTATTCTAACGGTCACATTATAAACGAGAATAAACTCACCTATAAAGATGACGGAATGGTTGCATACTATATGGCATTCGGCACCTGCGGCGGACCTTACTGGCCCGAATACGGCGGAGGCGAAAAATTCTGGAACTGGATGAACGAA
>CAYPXV010000095.1:0-4791 GCA_964414925.1 uncultured Clostridium sp.
TAGCCATAATGATTGGCAAATCACTGAACCTGATGTCGGCACGTATCATCTTTAAAAGTTCAACTCCGTCCGTTCCCGGTAGCATCACGTCAAGCACCACTAAATCCGGCATGGATTTTTGCAGTGAATCCCAAAATGAATTGCCGTCCGAAAAACCCTGTGCGTCAAAGCCCATGGATTTAAGTGCGTACAGCTCAATATCAAGTATGGCATTATCATCTTCCACACACCAAATCATCTTTCCACCTGATTTCATTAAAATTATCATTGTACAAACTGTAACCTACTGTGAATTTTAATCACAACGATTAAAGCTTTACTTAATTTTATCGCATGTTCCTCCTTTTTTAAAGTGGAAAGAGCATGTTTCGTGTAAAATCATTGTAAAATCGAAGAACCCCTCTGTCACTGCCATTGGCAGTGACACTTCTTTCTTGCAAGAAAGGTTTAATTCCCTTCTTGACAAAATCCCAAATTGGATTTATAATGCGCAAAGTCTGATTTAAGACTTTAACAAAAGGAGGAACGATGATGGACGAAAAAGTAAAGATAACCAACTCGGAATTGACACAGATGTACAAGTGGGAGGACGATATTTACCATCGTTACGGCGTATCAGTGGGTTTATCCGACCCTGCGGTATGGGTGTTGTACGGATTATACGAGGATACGCAGAAGGTATTGACGCAAAATGATTTTGTGTCCGAGTGGTTTTATCCAAAGCAAACTATCAATTACACTGTCAACGCACTTGTAAAAAAGGGATGGGTTGAATTAAAGCAATTGCCCGTAGCGAGGAATAACAAAGCAATTGTGTTGACGAACGAAGGAAAAAGAATTTGCGAAGAAAAGATAGCACCTCTGATGCGTGCGGAGGAGAAATCCATAAGCCGTATGACGGAAGAAGAAAGGGAACTGCTTCTTCAATTGACAAAAAAACAGCTTACGTATTTTGAAGAAGAAGTCGGGAAAATTACAGGAGAATAAAAAATTTAATGAAAACCATATTTCCGTTTTTAAAGCCGTATCGCATGCAATGTATTTTGATTTTGCTTGTGACGTTAGCTGATGTGGCAGGGTCGCTGCTTATTCCGACGATAACTGCCGACATGATTAATATTGCCGTAGAGGGTACGCAGATGGGACAGCTTATAAATAAGGGTATAGTAATGCTTGCCATAGCTGTACTTTCGGGAATTTTGACACTGCTTGGAAGTTGGCTGTGCGCAAGATTATCCGCCGACTTCGGACGTGATTTACGCAATGCGGTTTACGATAAATCCCTTGCTTTTTCTGCAACGGATTTTGAAAAATTCGGCACGGCATCGATGATTACACGCACACTGAACGATGTTAATATCATTCAGCAATCCTTTGTTTATTTCATTCAGATGATACTGCCCGTACCGATGATATGTGTACTGGGTATAGTGCTTGCGTTCAATATCAATGCTCAAATGGGCATGTTGATACTGTGCGGAACGGTTATCGTTCTGGTAGCGGCACTGCTTATCATGCGAAAGGCATCACCTATTTTCGATAAACTGCAAAAGTTTTTGGATAGAATGAATGTAGTTTTAAGAGAGAATATCACAGGTGTCAGGGTTATCAGGGCATTTAACAAGGAAAAGCACGAAATAGGAAGAATGAATAAAACGTTTGACCTGTATGCGGACTCTGCAATTCAGGCAAACTATCTGTTTGCAGGGCTTGACTGTCTTGCGAATGTGGCGATCAACATTATCATAGTAGCGGTCGTGTACCTTGGCGGTAATGCCGTCGGCGCAGGAAAAATGCTCATAGGTGATATTACTTCCGTTTCGGAATACGCTATTTGGATTTTACTTTATGTAATGATGGCACAAATGACGATACTGATGTTTCCGAGGGCAATGACCTGCGTTCGTCGTGTATCGGATGTTTTGAATATGAAAAGTGAAATAGAGGACGGAAAACAAAGTATTTGTTCGACTGCGAATGACGAAATTCTTTCATTTGAGAATGTATCATTCCGCTTTGCGGATGCGGACGAAGAAACACTTTCGCATATTTCATTTACATGCAAAAAAGGTGAAACTACCGCAATTATCGGCGGTACGGGCAGCGGTAAGTCAACGATTACAAATTTGCTGCTTCGCTACCATGATGTGACGGACGGAAGAATAACGCTTCACGGACAGGACATCAGGAATTTAGCGCAGAAGGATGTCAGAGACGCAATTTCTTATGTACCGCAAAAAGCATGGCTGTTTTCGGGAACTGTTGCCGAAAATCTTCGTTACGGAAACTCGGATGCAACGCAGGAGGAACTTTACCATGCACTCCATGTTGCACAGTCCGATTTCGTATTGCAATTGCCGGGCGGTTTAAATGCACATGTTGCACAGGGCGGAACCAATTTTTCGGGCGGACAGAAGCAGAGACTTTCCATCGCCAGGGCTTTGGCAAAGAAGGCTGATTTATACGTATTTGACGATAGCTTTTCGGCTCTGGACTTTAAAACCGATGCGGCATTGCGTCATGCACTAAAAGAAGAAGTAAAGGATTCGGCAGTTCTCATCATCGCTCAACGTATAAGTACCATACTCCATGCGGACAGCATTATAGTGTTGAACGATGGCAAGATTGCAGGTAAGGGACGACACGAGGAACTGCTAAAGAATTGCGAAGTCTATCGTGACATCGTAAATTCTCAAATGAAGGGTGGTGTAATTAATGGATGAACTCGAACTCTATGAAGGTGATGAATTTGAATCTGCCAAAGATGTAAAGAAAACCGTGAAACGATTTATCGGTTCTTTGGGAAAGCAGAAGGTTCGCCTGATTATCGTTTTGATTTGCGTTGCGGTCTACACCGTACTTAGTATCATTGCTCCGCTTTACAGTGCCACAGCCGTGGACGTAATGTGGGAAAGAATAAAAGAGCTTCGCCAATTAGGACAGCCGTTTTCGATTACATGGGAGTATGGCGGACGACAAATAGTAATGCTGCTTATAGCTTATCTTGCGGCAGCAGTGTTCTATACACTGCAAAATTTCCTCATTTCAAGCTTTGCGGAAAGGCTTAATTACCATTTCCGTGAAGAAATTGCGGAAAAGCTTCATCGTTTACCCCTTTCGTTTTTTGACAAGCATCAGGTGGGAGAGGTAATGAGCCGTGTTACCAACGACCTTGACAAGGTTTCGGAGGTATTGCAAACGGGTCTTATCAGAATGTTGACGTCAATAGGTACGGTTATAGGCTCGGTAATACTGATGTTTCGCTTCAGCGTTGTGTTGTCGCTGGTATTTGTGGGGTTTGTAGTCATATCAACCCTTATTACCAATGCGGTTTCAAAACGCACACTGCGCTATGCCGTGAAGCGTCAGGATGCGGTGGGCAATATGAACGGCTTTGTTGAAGAAGCATACACGGGACGTATGGTAATCAAGGCGTTTAATTATGAGGATGCAAGCTCCGAAAAGATGCACACTGCTGCGGAGGAGTTGGCAAGGGCTTGTGAAAAGACGGACTTTATGATGAATGCGGTCACACCTGCCACACGTTTGATAAACAGGTTCGGTATGGTCGCCATTGCTATTCTCGGCGGCGGAATGCTGATAAAGGGCGTTATGTCCCCGGGTACGTTCCAGGCATTCTTTCAATACATGAATATGGCAGGTGAGCCTATTACCGAGCTTGCCTACATGATAAGCTCACTCCAGTCAGCCCTTGCCTCCATGGAGAGGGTATACGACTTATTGGATGAACCGGAAATGGAGGATGAACCGCAAAATCCTAAAACGATTGAACGTGCGCAGGGAGCTGTGGACTTTTCTCACATCAAATTCGGTTATAATAAGGAAAAAATGCTGATGACAGACGTAAGTTTTAATGTTCTGCCGGGTCAGAAAACAGCCATTGTAGGCAGCACGGGTGCAGGCAAAACAACACTTGTCAATCTGCTTATGCGTTTTTACGAGGTAAATGACGGCAATATTCTTCTTGACGGTGTAGATACAAAGCAGATGTCACGCAGTCATCTGCGAAGTCATTTCGGCATGGTTTTGCAGGATACATGGCTGTTTGAAGGAACTATTGCCGAAAACATCGCCTATGGTAAGCCCGACGCCACAATGGATGAAATTAAGGCTGCCGCCAAGGCGGCACGTGCCGATTTCTTCATCCGTACCTTGCCGAACGGTTATGACACGGTTCTGACCAATGATGCGGAAAACATCTCCATCGGACAGAGACAGCTTCTTACCATCGCCAGAGTATTTCTCTGTAACAGCGCAATTCTCATTTTGGATGAAGCTACCTCATCGGTTGATACACGCACCGAGATTGAAATCGGTAAAGCAATGAAAGCTCTGATGAAGAACAGAACCTCCTTTGTCATAGCTCATCGCTTGTCCACCATCGTCGATGCCGATAATATCCTGTTCATGCAGAACGGCAATATCATCGAACAGGGAGATCATGCCCACTTGCTTGCCGCAGGCGGTGCATATGCCGAACTTTATAACAGCCAGTTCGCATAACATAGAATTTGCCACAGCAAAAACAATTGTATCCCCCGTTGATTTTTCAGGTCAATAGGGGATACGCTTTTAATTTTTAATTTTGTTTGGATTAAGAAAAGATAGACAACTCGAAATTAGTTTTTACAAATTACTTTCTGAATACAAACAAATACTCATGAGCAATCAGCAAAAAGTTGTACTTCACGCTATTTGTTTTCCAGTATCCCGTAGCTTTGCAGTTATGCTGCTCTTTGATTATCAGCTCTTTCAGCTTAAATCCTGCAT
>CAYPXV010000096.1:0-4609 GCA_964414925.1 uncultured Clostridium sp.
GCCATTATTCCAACGGAACAACCGACATCGAATTTAAATTCCCATTCGGTTGGGGTGAGCTTTGGGGCATTGCAAGTCGCACCGATTATGACTTGAAAGCACATGCGGCGCATAGCGGAAAAAGTATGGAATACATGGATCCGTTCACTAATTCCAAATACATTCCCTACTGCATAGAGCCCTCTGTGGGAGCAGGACGTATGCTACTTGCTTTCTTATGCGATGCATACGATGAAGAAACCCTTGAAAACGGTGATGTACGCAATGTTCTTCACTTGCATCCCGCACTTGCTCCTTATAAAGCTGCGGTATTGCCCTTACAAAAAAAGTTGGGTGAAAAAGCTCGTGAAGTTCATGCGGAACTTTCGAAGTATTTCATGGTCGATTATGATGAGACCGGAGCAATCGGTAAGCGTTATCGTCGTCAGGACGAAATCGGAACTCCGCTTTGCATAACCATTGATTTTGAAACAATCGAAGGTGAAACCATTGATACCGTCACGGTTCGTGACCGTGACAGCATGGAACAGGTTCGACTCCCGATTAGTTCATTGAGGTCTTATATCGAAAATAAATTGAACTTTTAATCAAATTAAAAGGCACGGTCATTAAGTATCCGTGCCTTTTAACTTTATTAATTTATTTTTTCAATTCTCAGCATTTTTCCCAAATTGTAGCAACGCCCATTCCACCGCCTATGCAAAGGGTCGCCAAGCCCAATTTGGCATCGTCTCTTTTTTGCATTTCGTGCAAGAGAGTAACGATAATTCTTGCACCTGATGCACCGACAGGATGACCAAGAGCAATTGCTCCGCCGTTTACGTTTACCTTGTCGGGATCAAGTTTTAATTCCTGCATAACTGCACAGCACTGAGCTGCAAAAGCCTCGTTTGCTTCAACCAAATCAATCTGATCAATTGAAATACCAACCTTCTTCATTGCATTAAGCGAAGCGGGGACAGGACCGAGTCCCATGACGGACGGGTCAACACCACCTTGACCCCAGCTTATAAGCTTAGCCATAGGTTTAAGTCCATACTTTTCGACTGCTTCTCCGCTTGCAAGCACTATCGCAGCAGCGCCGTCATTAATTCCCGATGCATTACCGGCGGTAACACGTTCACCTTTTTCTCCGTCGGAAGTCGGGAAAGCACCGCGCAGTTTACTTAAAGCTTCAATTGTTGAACCATGACGAGGGAATTCGTCGCAATCGAACGATACTTCCTGCTTTTTCACTCTAATCGGAACAGGAACTATTTCGTCATTAAAGCGACCTTCTTTTTGTGCCCTTTCGGCTTTAAGCTGAGACTGCAAGGCAAACCTGTCAAGTTCATCACGGCAGAGTCCCCACCTGGTACAAATATTTTCGGCAGTTGTACCCATGTGATAATCATTAAAAGCATCCCAAAGAGCATCGTTAATCATCGTATCAATTAAATTCTGGTTTCCCATTCGGGCTCCCCACCTTGCACTTGGAACAGCATAGGGGGCGGCGGACATATTTTCGGTTCCACCTGCAACGACTATATCGGCGTCACCGCACATGATGGAGCGTGCAGCTTCGATAACGGATTTCATTCCGCTTCCGCAAACCATACTAACGGTATATGCAGGCGTTTCATGGGGGATTCCGGCATTAATTTCAACTTGGCGTGCGACATTCTGTCCCAGCCCTGCTGCCAAAACGCAACCGAACATAACTTCATCTACTGCGACCGAAGGAACATTAGAACGTTTAAGTGCTTCTTTAACAACGATAGAGCCAAGCTTAACAGCAGACACATCTTTCAATGAACCACCAAAAGATCCTATGGCGGTTCGGCAACAATTCACAGCATAAATTTCTCTCATGTCAGTATCCTCAACAAAATTCATTAAAATACGCCGTTATTCTCGGCGCACACCTGTGTATTATAATGGTAAATCTGCTAAAAAGCAAATATAATTTTTAGACTTTAATTCTTATTATTCTCCATCATATTTTTTTAATACGAAAAGGACTGTCGAAAGTTTCGACAGTCCTTCTTAATTTAAAGATTAAAGCGGCATATCGTCCGTCAAGTCTTCGACGTACATAGTGCAGATAGAATCGTCATTACGTTCTTCGTCTACCTTATCGGTTGGATTTGCCCTTTCTTCAAAGAACTTCTTTGCAACCTGGGGGAATAATGCATAGCTGAGAACATCTTCTTCACAGGTAGCCAAATCTCCGAGTTCGGATCTGTATTTTTCGAGTTCGGGTTCTAAAAAGTCGGCAGGTCTGCATGTGATAACCTTCTGCTCGCCTATTGCCTTCTTTCTTACGGACTCATTGACTTTACCGGGAAGTCGTCCGTACTCGCCATGGAGCAAGCCTTTGGATTCCTTGGTGAACATTTTATACCTTTCACCCGAAAGAACGTTCAATACCGCCTGAGAACCGACTATCTGGCTTGTGGGAGTTACAAGAGGAGGATAACCGAAGTCTTCACGGACTCTGGGAACTTCCTCCAGAACGGCATAATACTTATCCAGAGCATTAGCCTGTTTAAGCTGAGAAATGAGGTTTGAAAGCATACCGCCCGGAACCTGATAAATTAAAGTATTGGTATCTACGGACAAAACCTTGGAGTCGAGGAAACCATCTGCTTTAAGACGGTCTGCCACGGGTCTGAACAATTTCGCCGCTTCGCTCAACTTATTAAGATCAAGACCTGTATCGTAATCAGTACCCTGAAGCGTTGCTACAAGACTTTCCGTTGCCGGTTGACTTGTTCCGTTGCCAAGAGGAGATAATGCGGTATCAACGATATCGACTCCGGCATAAGCTGCCATCAAGAGCGTCATATCGCCTGTTCCGGTTGTATTATGCGTGTGCAAATGAATGGGAACATCAATTTCTTCCTTGAGCCTCTTAATTAAATTATATGCGGGAATCGGAAGAAGCAAGTTAGCCATATCCTTGATGCAAATCGAATCGGCACCCATTTGGACAAGTTCCTTGGCAAGGGAAACGAAGTAATCGTCATTATGCACGGGACTTATCGTATAGCTTATTGCAGGCTCACAATGTCCGCCGTATTTTTTTGTAAACTTTATTGCGGATTCCAGGTTTCTGACATCGTTAAGCGCATCGAAAATACGAATAACATCAATACCGTTTTCAATGGCTTTACGGCAAAACTGTTCAACAACATCATCCGCATAATGTTTATAGCCCAAAATATTCTGACCACGGAAAAGCATCTGTAATCTTGTATTGGGCAAATGCTGTTTCAGAGTGCGAAGTCTTTGCCATGGGTCTTCGTTCAAAAAACGCAGGCACGAATCAAAGGTTGCGCCGCCCCAACATTCCAGTGACCAATAACCCATGCTGTCAAGCAGTTCGCAGGCGGGAAGCATTTCCTCTGTCTTCATACGAGTAGCTGCCTGAGACTGATGAGCATCACGTAGAATTGTATCTGTAATAAAAAGTTTTGACATATATCTATTTCACCTTATGTTGCAAATTATTAACCGAACATCGAAAGGAATACACCGGCAGCAATTGCAGAACCGATAACACCGGCTACATTGGGCCCCATTGCGTGCATCAATAAGAAATTACCGGGGTTTTCCTTTTGACCGACAACCTGAGAAACTCTTGCAGCCATAGGCACTGCCGAAACACCTGCCGAACCGATAAGGGGATTGATTTTACCGCCCGACAACCAGTTCATAAGCTTTGCGAACAGAACACCGCCGCATGTGCTGAATATGAATGCGCAAATACCCATCGCAAGGATTCCGAGGGTGGAAGGATTAAGAAATGCATCTGCTGTTGCAGTTGCACCTACACTAATTCCGAGGAAAATGGTTACGATATTGCACAGTTCGTTCTGAGCTGTTTTTGAAAGTCTATCGGTAACACCACATTCTTTCAAAAGATTACCGAGCATCAACATTCCGACCAACGCAGCAGCGGAAGGAACGAGCAAAGAAACGAAAACCGTGACAACGATCGGGAAGATGATACGTTCGGTTTTGCTTACGGGACGAAGCTGCTCCATAACGATAGCTCTCTCTTTGCGTGTTGTCAACAGCTTCATGAAAGGCGGCTGAATAAACGGAACAAGAGCCATGTACGAATATGCTGCTATGGCAATCGGTCCTAAATACTCGGGTGCTAGCTTCGAAGTTGTATATATTGCGGTCGGACCGTCCGCACCACCGATAATACCAATAGATGCAGCAAGACCATCAGGAAAGTCAAAGATATATTTTGCGCCGATAAAAGCAACAAAGATACCGAGCTGAGCTGCCGCACCTAAAAGAAGGCTCTTGGGATTAGCAATCAACGGACCGAAATCTGTCATCGCACCGACACCGAGGAAAATCAGTGACGGATAAATACCGAGTTTTACGCCCAGATACAGGTAGTCAATCAAACCGCCTTCTTCGGTGAGCATCTGCCAATCTATCTTACCTTCCGCAAAAATCATCGAATGATACATTCCGGCATTGGGTATATTTGTAAGAAGCATACCGAATGCAATAGGCAGAAGAAGCAACGGTTCAAATTTCTTTACAATCGCCAGATATAAAAGGAAGCAGGCAATTAAAATCATAACAATGTATTTCCATGCTCCTT
>CAYPXV010000097.1:0-4537 GCA_964414925.1 uncultured Clostridium sp.
CTTGCGGGAGATATTAAACTTAAGCTTAATGAATTATACCCCGATGATTACGGTATTTATCTATGCACATTACATCCCTGCAATGGCTACATGTCACAAAGGATATCACTTTGCGAGCTTGACCACGCACAGAATCTTTTTATGATGGATGCATCCACTGTGATAATCGTACCGAGCTGCACTTATATGCAGAGGACGAGACATTCGCTTGACGGTTTGATGAATGTAATGTACAAGCTCCGCGCCCCCGGCGGCTGTCCTTGGGATGCCGAACAGACTCACCAAAGTCTGCGTTCATCGCTTATAGAGGAAAGTTATGAAGTTCTCGATGCCATTGACCGAAACGATATGACTGCATTGGAGGAAGAATTGGGTGATTTACTTCTTCAAGTCGTTTTCCATGCGGTAATCGAAGAAGAAAGAAGTGAATTTAACATCATCGATGTAATCAGCGGAATAGTCAATAAGCTTATCTACCGCCATCCTCATGTATTCGCAGACACCAAGATAAATTCAACCGATGATGTATTAAGCAATTGGGAAAAGCTTAAAAAGAAGGAAAAGCACCAGGACACGGTTGCGGACACCATGCGCTGTGTTCCGGCATCGTTCCCTGCCCTTATGCGCAGCGGTAAAATACAAAAAAAAGCTGCCAATGTCGGTTTTGATTTTACCGATGCGGTTATGGCTATGGATAAGGTGTATGAAGAAGTACAGGAAGTATCCGAAGCATTATCGGAAGGTAATCATGAACATCTTGTTGAGGAACTCGGTGATTTGTTATTTGCGGTTGTCAATGTTACAAGACTGTCTAAAATCGATGCCGAGACCGCACTTGCCGCCGCTACCGATAAATTCATGAACAGATTTATCGCCATGGAACAATTGATGCTTACCGAAGGGAAGCATTTTGAACAGATGGATCTTGCGGAAATGGACTCATACTGGAATCGAATCAAGCATTTGAAGCCAAGTTTGGGATATAATCCTTAAAAGACCTGTAAATTCATTAAAAACCCGTGAAATATACCATAAAAAGCTTGCGTTTTCTCGACAAGACTGATAAAATACTATGCGTTGCTAAAAACGGCTGATAAAATTGAATCGGTCGTAAAGTTCCGTAAAACGGAGCAAAAGAAATTAACTTATTATTTTCGGAGGAATTCATCAATGAATAAAGCTCAACTTATTCAGGCTCTTGCTTCAAACTACAACATCACTCGTAAAGATGCTGACATCGCCGTTAACGGTATTTTCGAGCTCATCATCAACCAGCTCAAAAAGGGTGACAGAGTACAGATCGTTGGTTTCGGTTCGTTCGACGTTCGCGAACGTCCCGCCAGAGTCGGTCGTAACCCCATGACAGGCGAAACCATCTCCATCGACGAGAGCCGCTCTGTAAGCTTCAAGGCAGGCAAGTCCATCAAGGACGCTATGAAGGAGTAAATCGGCTTAAATAGTTTTTCGACTATAAATAGCACTTGATTTATTTCAGAACAATGGTACAATATTAATGGGATGCGGTTATACCGATTCCCATATCATAACCAGGAGGTACCAACAATGTCTTATCGCATTACCGATGCATGCATTGCTTGCGGCGCATGCGCAGCAGAATGCCCCGTAAATGCTATCACCGAAGGTGATGGTAAATACGAAATTGATCCCGATATGTGTGTAGAGTGCGGCAGCTGTGCCGGCGTATGCCCTGTCGGAGCACCCACCAACGACTAATTCGTTGGCACTGATTAAACCGACGTTTACCTTGTGACATCTATTCATGAAACTTGTTCAAATCATGAAATGTTCATTCGTTGAACGTGGTTGACAAAACAGGCAATACCCGGCTTATAGCCGGGTATTTCTTCTTAATGGAAGTACATAAGCGTAAGTATTAGACTTTGAGAAAAATTTGAAATTTCAGAAAAAGGAGTGGAACATGAATATTTTAATTGCTGCCGACTATGCAACGCCTGCAAGCGGAAACTTCATTGCATCTTGCGTTGAATTAGGCAGGACTTTAATTAAAAACGGCGATAACTTATCGTTTATATTCCCGAAAAACGCAAATACTCTTTCTTGCGATTCTTGGGTTCATTGGCTTGAAAAGGAAAATTTCAACGTTTACCTTACCCCCCCCGGAATAGTATATCAAGTGAGCAAATTTTAACATTTCTGAAGTCCGTCATTGAAAAAGATAAAATCGATATTCTTCATATTCATTTTGGAATGTTTCATAATGAAGCAGTTACCCATGCAAGAGAGTTGGGCGTCAAGATACTGATTCACGATCACATGGATTTTGCAGCAGGGACAAATTTAATCAAACAAAAAATCCTTTGTGCGGCGCAGTCTGTTTTTTACAGAAAAAACAATGTTGCGATAGTAAGTGTAAACCCTCAAAAAAACAGCGCATACATATTCTCGAAACATTACTATGTTCCGAACGGTTTATCGCTTATCAGAAATATCACTCATTCGCAAACAAGGGATGAAGTCCGTACTGCACTGAAAATCAATCCCGACGAAAAGCTATGTTTGTTTTTGGGATGGGATGTTCATAGAAAGGGACTTGATATTGCCGTAAAGGCGATAAGTGAAATCAGAAAGACTAATCTCGATGTAATTTTAGGCATTGTGGGACTCGGAGATCCTCCAAGTACCGAACGACTGCGCTATATCCAAGACAGCACGGGAATAAGTCCGAACAGCTCCTGGATTAAATATCTTCCCAGTCGAGAGGACATGTTTGCTTATCATCGGTCGGCAGACGTGTACCTGTCCGCCAGTCGTTCGGAAGCTTTTTCTTATGGAATCCTTGAGGCAATTTCTCAAAATACACCCGTTGCCGTCAGTGATATCAAGGGAACAAGTTGGTGTCATTCATATTCAAAATCGGTGGTGTATTCGACCGAGGATTACAAAGCCTGTGCAAATGCAATTTGTCATGCACTCACCTTGGGATACGAAAAATCAAATGCCGATGAAATTGTTCAAAACTACAGTATTAAAAAATGGTGTCAACAGATAGTTGATATTTATAAAGCCCTCTAAATGTAATGTATGCTTTCAGTGCATGTCATATTCGAACGTGCGTTCGTAAAACTGTGAATCCGACCTATGGCTACAATCATAGGTCGGATTTTCATTTGCATTGAATTGTTTTAAAAAAAGAAAAGAGCTGCGCTTGACAGCTCCTGTTCTTTAAAAGGAAGGAAACCATGAAAGACGAAGCTCTTGCTTTTCTTCATCCTCTTATAAGACGATGAAAGCAGGGATTCGGTTGCCTTCAGACTTTAATATTAAAAATATACTTACAGCAAAGTTCTGATGCAGTCCGCAACGAAGCGAGGGTTTGTATTCGGAATATCGTGGGATGCACCTTCAACGATGATATGCGAACAATGTGCAAGCACATTCGCAACAGCTTCGCTATGCTTTTTCACAATAAATTTGTCCTTTGAACCGAGCAGAATCGTAACCTCCGCAACGATGCCCGACAAACTCGAAAGAGGAATTTCGGGCTGTTCAAGCATAAGTCGGCAACATTCTGCCTTGAAGTCATCATGTTTACGCTTAGCCTTTCTCAATTCGGAACGAATGGTTCTGACGGCAAATTTACTCAAGCCGTCAAGCGAAAGATTCACACCTATAGCAATAATTTTGCTTGGCGCATAACTTTTTCGTGCCATCAAAATGGAGACTATCGCACCGTCCGAATAACCGACCACATTGTATTCCGATATCTTTAAATACAGCATCAGGTTCAATGCATCATCTGCCATCTTTTCATAGTCAAGAGTGTGCGAACCATTCGGCGTTGCAACGGATTCACCGTGCAAACGGCTGTCCATCAGAATAATCGGTGCCGAATCTGCGCATTTCGAAACAACGGCATCAAATATATGCATATCTTCGCCGTTGCCGTGCAGCATTAAAATAGGCGTTCTGCCATCGCAATTAATATCACCTATGATTTCATAGTGGATTATCTGTTCATCGGTTATAAATTCAGCCATATCAAACCTCCGATCCGAGTATACCACATTCATCTTAGAATGTAAAGTAAATCAAAGGTAAGTTGTCAGCGAGTTTCCAAATTAAATTCCGATTGTCATGGCTTGCATTATCATGAATCTTATGATATAATGCTCAAAAATATGGGGGCGTACATGGTTTCGACGGGGATCATGGGTGCCGGATAAGCGAGTCGAAGCCCCGAGCTTCGTTAAAATCGGGAAAACTTAAAAATAAACGACGAATATAATTTCGTACCCGTCGCTGCTTAATAGCGACTGTTCGCCCGCAGTTGCCCACGACTGCGGATACGGGCATCATTAATGTGGGGAACCAGCCTGTGAGTGCCTCGGCTCAGGTGGGATTAAGAGACTACTAATGCCGTAACCCTGTTAGTAGGGGTGCGGCAAAGGGAACGTTAAAATACTGACTACACTCGTAGAAAGTCCTGTAAACAGGTTTTCGGACAGGGGTTCGACTCCCCTCGCTTCCACCACGAAAGAAACACTAAATGTCTGCC
>CAYPXV010000098.1:0-4425 GCA_964414925.1 uncultured Clostridium sp.
GTGAATGTTGCGAAGTCGGTATGTATCTTGCCATGGCAAGAGTTGCACATAGAGAAGGCTATCCCGAAATCGGTCTTTATTGGGAGAAAGCGGCATTTGAAGAAGCAGAGCACGCAGCTAAATTTGCGGAGCTTCTCGGCGAAGTTTTGACAGACAGCACAAAGAAAAATCTTGAGATGCGTGTTGAAGCCGAGAACGGTGCAACTGCCGGCAAAACCGATCTTGCAAAGAGAGCAAAGATGCTAAACCTTGATGCTATTCATGATACAGTTCATGAAATGGCAAGAGACGAAGCACGTCACGGTAGAGCACTCAAAGGTCTGCTTGAAAGATATTTCAAATAATTAATCTAATTGAAAGGATAGGGGCGTACGTTCCTATCCTTCACTGTTTTATTTAGTAAATTTTACCTAATTTTCAGGTTTTCTTGGCGGTCTGCAATAACGATCAGGAAGTGCAACTACCAATAAATAGCCGGCAATTCCAAAGAAAAAGCACATCCAGAAGTATCTTTTTTCAAAATAACCTTTATTGTGAGCAGCGTCCGCAAAAGATCTTGATATGCAAAAATCAATCAGCAAAAAGATAATTATCGCAAAAAAGCCCCATACGCTAAATAAATCAAAACCATTACAACCGTACATAGCAATTAATCCTCCTTTCCTCTAAAATAAAAAAGTACGCCAACCGAAGTAAGCGTACTAAAAAACGCAAACCCCGATAGTCGCCAAACTAACAGAGATAGCAAGAGCCTTGCTTATACACAGTGGAATTTGCATTTTTATCAGATTCATTCTGTGCATAAGTCAAAAAGGGTAGACTCCTCCCTCTAGACAGGCTCTTAAATCTATTCAGTTAGTTTGGCACTATATTTTTACCATAACAACTCAAGCTTGTCAAGTATTTGGCAAAAGTATCTGCCTAACATGAAACCACTTTGTTGTGAAAAAAAGACTTGAAATTTAAAATGGAAAATGATAAAATATTCTTGTAGAAGATTGAAAAACGATTAATTTCTGATGACTTACCGAAAGGAGAAAACTCATGAATAATATTCCAACACCACATATAACTGCAAAGCTCGGTGACTTTGCAGATACGGTTTTAATGCCCGGCGACCCTAAAAGGTCAAAATTCATTGCCGAAACTTTCTTGGAAGATGCGAAGCTTATAAACGATGTCAGAGGAGTTCAAGGCTATACAGGATTTTTTGACGGAAAAAGAGTTTCGGTTATGGCAAGCGGTATGGGTATACCTTCGATAGGTATATATTCGTACGAGCTGTTCAATTATTATGATGTAAAGAATATAATCAGAATCGGATCTGCGGGAGCTATACATCCCGATTTAAAGGTCAGGGATATTGTAATCGGCATGGGTGCATGCACTAACTCCAACTATGCCGCTCAGTATAATCTTCCGGGTACTTTTGCTCCCATCGCAAGTTATGACTTACTAAAAAAGGCAGTGGATGCGGTAGAAGAAAAGAGATTGAGGTACATGGTGGGAAACCTTTATTCGTCCGATTGTTTTTATGATGACTCTTTAAGCTTGGCGTCATGGAAAAAGATGGGCGTGTTGGCTGTTGAAATGGAAAGTGCCGCCCTATATTGTAATGCCGCAAGAGCAGGAAAAAATGCTTTGTGCATATGTACAATTTCAGATACTCCTTTCAATCCCGGTAATGATTGCACTGCTGAAGAAAGACAGCATTCATTTACCGAAATGATGGAAATTGCATTAAAAATAGCGTAACATTAGAATAAATAAAAGAAAGAGGTAAGTTTATGTTTTCAATAGGCGATGCTGTTTGCTATCCGTTGCACGGTGTCGGTGTGATTGAGGATACTTGTATGCAATCTGCACTTGGTGTAACTTCCGAATACTATGTTCTTCGTTTCGATGACGGAAGATTGACAACAATGATTCCGGTTGACGGAGCCGAGAAGTTGGGTGTACGAAAAGTTCTTACACAGGATGAGTGCAAAGAGATGTTTGATTATATCTCCAATGCAAATCAGATTAAGTTCAGTTCTGATTGGAATCAGCGTAAAAATGCAATTACCGAATTGCTTCATTCAGGAAAGCCGCAGGATATGATTGATGTAATTATATCACTTAACACACGTAGCGGATATCGAGGACTTTCCACGAGTGAACATCGTATTGTCGCATCGGCTACCAAAACTTTGGTTAGTGAGATTAATGCTGTTTTAGGGTATGATGAGAGAACTGTATTAAATGCAATCAATGCAAGGCTTACCGCTTTAAAAAATCAGACTGCGGATAAATCTTAATTGAAGGAGTTGTTAATTGAAGAAGGAAAGAATTTTTAAAACTGTTTTTGCCGTAATCGGAATTGTCATAGGATTAAATCTTGCACGATTGGTAATTTCGAATCAGCTTTTTGCATTTGTTTCCGAATCAACGAAAATTTGGTTGGACATTGGTACATACGTACTACTCGGACTGGGCTTTGGAGCTTTCGGACTATTGGCTACACCGCTCTTGGTTAGATTTTTTTCGTATGTAACAAAGATGATTGTTAGGTATTTTTCGTCGCTCTCAATGGGCAAGCTGTTTTTGGGTATCATCGGGCTCATAGTAGGTCTGGTCATTGCTTTATTAATAAGTGCCCTAACATTGAAAATCGAACCTCGTATTTTCGGAACGATACTCAGTATCTTTATTTACCTTGTTTGCGGTTATGTAGGCTGGATCATACCGACCAAACGCATCAAGGAAATAAACATTCCAAAATGGTTTAAAAGAAACGATGCAGGAATGGGCAAAGCTCTGGCTTTGCCGAAGATTCTTGATACATCCGCAATAATCGACGGAAGGTTCTTTGATGTCTATAAAACAGGTATAATCGAGGGTACAGTGATCGTCCCTGGTTTTGTACTGAAAGAGCTTCAACAAGTTGCAGACAGTACCGATCCGGTTAAGCATAGCAAGGGTCGCAGAGGATTGGAAATACTCGACTCAATGAAGGAATCGGAATCTATAGTCCTGCTCGAAAAAGATTATAACGATGTTTCCGACGTTGACGAAAAAGTTCTCAGACTTGCAACCGATATTAAAGGTATGATTGTTACAACCGACTATAATTTGAATAAGTTGGCTAATGTTCAACATCTGCATGTTTTTAATATAAATGATTTGGCAAACAGCTTGAAACTTATTGTAGCTACCGGTCAGGAATTGATCGTTTCAATCGTCAAAGAAGGGAAAGAGTTTACGCAAGGTGTGGGTTACTTTGAAGACGGAACGATGATCGTTGTTGAAGGTGCAAGAAAATTTGTCGGTGAGAATGTTGCGGTTGTCGTTACAAGCGTTCTTCAAACTTCTGCCGGCAGGATGGTTTTTGCAAAGATAAAGGACTGAAGCATTTATTAGATTTTAAAAAGAGACTAACCAAAAAAGTTAGTCTCCTTTTTTACCGTTAATAATTCAATAAATTGATAACATCTGTCATTACTTCACCGATTGAAGCATGTATTGCAAGATTTGCATAATAATCGACAGGTGTTTCGCTTTTGTTAATAAGAACAAGTTTATTACCGTTATAATATTGAATTAGCCCGGCAGCGGGATAAACCTGTAAAGAGGTACCGCCTATAATAAGCATATCAGAGCGCATAATATGCTTTATCGATTGATTTAAAGTCCCATTATCCAGACTTTCGCCATACAGCACAACATCGGGTTTAATCATGCCACCGCAAGGGCAATAGGGGATACCGGGATGATTTTTTATGAATGAAGCATCAAAGAACCTATGGCATTTGCAGCAGTAATTTCGATGTATCGAACCATGAAGTTCAAATACATTTTTGCTCCCTGCCTGTGAGTGCAAGCCGTCTATATTTTGAGTTATAACCGCTGTCAATTTATTTTTATTTTCAAGCTTTTCTAAGGCAATATGCGCACTATTGGGTTTTGCCTCGGTGCTTAATAATAAATCCTTATAATACTTAAAAAAGATGTCAGGTTTTTTATTGAAAAAGTCAATAGAAAGTAATTCTTCGGGAGAATATCCGTATTTTTTTATTGCTTTAAAAACACCATCTTCACTGCGAAAATCGGGTATTCCGCTTTCAGTTGAAACACCCGCTCCTCCGAAGAAAACAATTCTGTTACTTTCTGAAATCAGTTCCGCTAATTTTATTATTGAAGCATTCATAGCATATACCGCATAAATAATTTACTTCACTATAAAAAATAGTGAAGTAAACATTGAACTTATTTATTTAAAGCCTGAAATATTTCAACGGCAACTGCAACTGTAGCGCCAACCATGGGATTATTACCCATGCCGATAAGTCCCATCATTTCAACATGCGCAGGAACAGAACTGCTTCCCGCAAACTGAGCATCCGAATGCATTCTGCACATAGTATCGGTCAAGCCGTAGCTTGCAGG
>CAYPXV010000099.1:0-4416 GCA_964414925.1 uncultured Clostridium sp.
GATTTATGCTTACCGATTATGACTATTTCGAACTTTTCGATGACATTGCAACCTATACCGCAAGGTTCGAGAAGGATTAATGTGGCAGAGTTAAACTAATACACAAGTGGGGCTAACAAGTAGCCCCACTTTTTATATTTATTATTATGGTCTCTTGCCTCCGTGATTACCGTGGGGTTTACCCATTGCGGCGTGTTGATCTATTTCCGAGCCGTCATTGGTGGTAACGTTGCCACCGTTATTGATATAGTCACCGCTTGAATCGATAGCGGTATTACCGTTACCATTGCATACAAGATTTAAAGTACCGCCATTGACAATGATATCGCCGTTAGAATCAATGCAGTCACCGTCGGAAACGATTTCAAAAGTACCGCCGTTAATCATGACATAATTATCATCACTGCCCACGAAAGGATTTCTCGATTCATCATTTTCATCTGCAGCATTAATTCCGTCATCGCTTGAAGTGATTATAAATTCGCCGTCATTAATTGTTACCGTCATTCCCTCAATACCCTCATAGCAATACGGAATGAGAAAATATCCACTGTCAATAACTATATCACCTTCCGAATGAATAGCATCATCACCCGAACGTAAACTGTCGAATCTGCTACGTGTGGTATAAAAATCTTTATCGGTAGAAATGCAGTCGTTAACGCTGTCAATATTAAAATTGCAGTCGGAAACAGAAATATTGCCCTTTGCTTTAATACCTTTTTGGCTTAAATCATTATCGGATTTATTGTTCTTATTCATACCGAACCACGGTGCATCTCCCCTATCACTGTTTAAAATAACACTTGCGCTTGTATCACCGGTAACGATGTTCAAATTCACATTTGTGAAAGAAATATCATCCGAACAACTTATGCCATCATCTTGAGCAACAAGGTTCAGTTCGCAGTCAGTCATCGTTATGCCTTCGGAGAAAGCGGTATCGGTTGAATCCACATGGATGGTATCACCCTTTGCTTCAATATTGATATTTGCACCGATTAGGTACAGCATTGGAGACTTAATACCGTGCTTTGCGGCAGAAAAGGAGCAAGTGGAGTTCTTGATAAATACGCCGCTGTTACTTTTAAGCGCATTGCCTGACAAAGAAGAAACCGCTAATGAACCTTTACCTGCAATAATGAGTTCGGAGTGAACCGCAATTGCGGCATTGGATTCATCCTCATCGGAAACAAAAGATGAGGTAATTTTGTTTTCGGTGTTATCTGGCAAAATCAAGATTACCTTCTTGGCAGATTTAATATTCAGGGGCGAACCGTCCGTTGAATTAACACTTATGCCGTTAAGAACGAGGGTAACTACGGCATCGGCATCGGCATTTACCACAAGTCTACCGTCGGTCATAGAGCCGTTAATTATAAATGTACCACTTTTTTTAATTGTTACCTTATCGTTTTTTGTTTTTAAGCAGTCATTGTCGTATTCCTCGCCAAGTACAACCTTAACAGCCGTATCATTGTCATAAAGTTCAACTCCGTCGAGCATCGTCTCGGGGTTTTTGATATTCGGCGCATCGGTTATAATGGGTTCATCCGATTGCTTTACGTTACAAGCTGTCAACATCAGAAATGACAGCAAAATCAAAGAAATTATTTTTTTCATTTTCTTATCCTCCTTAGACTTTTATTATAGCACAAAATTTTTCTTGCGACACAGAAATAATGTTAGTGCTTAATTTTATTCATATTCTAATTTAAAGCTATAAAGAATCCACTAATTCCACTCAGTGCGTAATCCTTTCTCAAAATCGGAGAATTTTTATAAAAAAATCCCTTGCTAAAAAGATGGTTTTGCTTTATAATAGGTTATGAATTGACATAAATTCGGAGGTTTTATGGAACACAAAAACAAGCTTGGAAGTAAATTAGCGGAGCTAAGGAAAGCGAAAGGGTTATCGCAGTCGGAAGTTGCGAAACTTGTTTCCATCAACAACGATACTATAAGCAACAGAGCGGTAAGCAAATGGGAGAACGGGGACAGTCAACCCAATGCCGAACAGTTCCTTTCGCTATGCAGAATATTTGACATTCGTGATGTCCTGAACACTTTCCTTGGGATAGTGCCGCAAAACGAGTCGGCATCGGTAACAAAGCTAAACAAGCTCGGTCGTGAACGACTTGAGGAATATGCTTCACTTTTGGCTGAAAGCCCCCAATTTTCATACAAGCAGAAAGTCATTCATATCACAAGACAACTGCCCCTTTATGATTTACCGGCATCGGCAGGAACGGGCGTATTTCTGGACAGTGACAGCTACACATTGATAGACGTGGACGAAAACGTACCCGAGAGCGCAAATATAGCCGTCAGAATCAGCGGTGATTCAATGAGTCCCCTGTTTTCGGACGGGCAGATAGTTTACGTGCGCCAGCAACTCGAACTTAAATCGGGGGATATAGGTATCTTTATTTTAAACGGCGAAGCGTATTGTAAGAAACTCGAAACGGATGATGGGGTTGTCAAGCTGATATCGCTCAATCCGAAATACAGTCCTATAAAGGTAAAGTACAGCTACGAATTGAGAATAGTCGGCAAGGTCATCGGGTGAGCTGTTTATTGCCGAGTACCCAAAAAGCGACCGCACTTGCGGCTGCGACATTAAGCGAATCCACACCGTGATACATGGGTATTTTTACGGTATAATCACATTTTGCAATTGTCGAGTCGGCAAGTCCATCACCTTCCGTACCGAAGATAATGCAGAGTTTTTCTTCCGAAACGACATTTTCATTATCAATCGAAACCGATTCATCACTCAAAGCCATTGCGGCTGTTTTAAAGCCGAGGTTAGTTAACGTATCGATTCCGTTTTCCTGCCAATCCTTTGCCGACGAGCCGATTCTCGCCCACGGTATTTGAAGTACAGTACCCATGCTGACCCTAACCGAGCGACGGCAAAGCGGATCGCAGCATGTTTTTGTGATAAGCACACCGTCAATATTCATTGCGGCAGCGGAGCGAAAGATTGCGCCGACGTTTGTGGAATCCGTTATCCCTTCTAAAACTGCAATGCGTTTTGCGCCACTGCAAACTTGCTCAACCGACAGCGGTTTAGGTCTTTTCATTGCGGCAAGCACACCGCCGCACAGATGAAAGCCTGTAATCTGCTTTAAAACTTCCGCATCAGCTGAATAGATAGGAATATCGGGGTAATGTTCATCGCAGTAGGTTATTATCTGCGTTGTTACAGCTTCTTTCTGCTTATTTTCTATAAGCAAAGATATGGGCTGAACACCGTTTTCGAGTGCAAGCTTTACCACTTTGGCACTCTCGGCGATAAAAATCCCCTTTTCCGCATCAATTTTACTACGCAGCTGTGGTTCTGTCAGTCTGGCGTAAACATCCATTTGCGGTGCGTTTATGTCGTTTAATTCAATAATATTGCTCATATGTTTCATTCCCGTATTTTTCTTATTTCATTATAAACATATTTAGTAAAAAAGCAAGACCAATCGTATTTCACACTTGAATATCAGTATTTTTATTGATATAATTATGGTATGAGTATTAGAAAAAGACACTCTAAACAGAGAATCAAACCTTTAAAATTTAATATTTCGCTAAAAGGAGAAAAGGGTAAACCGCTTAGAATCCTTTGCTGCATAATCGTTGGCATCGTCATTTTCGTTCTGGCAACAAACCTTTTCAGACCCAAAGTACAGCTTCAAAATACAGCGGAATACCGCCGCATAAGCGAATTGGGTTATCTGACCGTCGGGATTCTTGAGGATATGCCCGGATTTTCCGACGACGGAAGCGGACTGGAGGTTGAATTGGCATCTCGCTTTGCCCAATATCTGCTGCCCGATTCGGACTATGATTCAGCGGTTAAGCTTGTTACCGTTTCGGATACATCTGCATCAACCAAATTATCGGACGGTTCCGTGGATGTTGTAATTGCTATGATGCAGAAAAACGCAAGCAGTCGTTTTAACTATTCCTATTCCTACTATACCGATAAATGCGTTGTGGCGATTAATAAAGATACGACGGAAAAGCCCCTAAACGAAATGGTAATCGGCTATGTACAGTCCTCCGCATCGTATAATGAACTAAAGAGCTATATTTCGGAGCATGAGACCGTTATAGAAGAAACCATTATCGATAAGCTTTTGGGACGTGAAAAGGAATTGCCCGCAGATGCGATAAAGTTTACAACTCAGGCATTTGCATCGTACCCCGATATGCTTATTGCGCTTAAAAACGGAAGGATTGACGGTGCTGCAATTTCCGAAATTCTTCTTGGTATTTATGATACCGATTCAAGTTTTAAAACTCATTCGGTCATTATCGACGAGATAGAATATGCTTTCGCATTCTCCGGTGATAGTTCGGCTCTTGCACAGCTTGCCGATATGTTTATTTACGATCTGCGTGAAAGCGGAGAGCTTGATA
>CAYPXV010000100.1:0-4173 GCA_964414925.1 uncultured Clostridium sp.
GCGGCACGAGCTTTAAGTGCGGCATTGCCCATAAAGCTGTCGGCATTTTCTTCGACGTCAAGCGTTATGCCGACTTCTTTCAAAGAGCTGATACTCTCAAATTCCGAGCCGAAAATTGCCTTTATCTCATCGAGCTTGTGCGAATTGTTCGTTGAAACGACCAGTTTCATTTGTTTTCCTCCAATATTGATTCGATTATATTTTCAAATTTCATGCCTCGGGATGCCTTGACAAGCAAAACATCGTCCCGTTGCAATTTCTCCAGTATGAATTTTGCAATCTCGTCTTCCGTAAGATTGTTAAGGTCATAAACCTCTTTCGCTCCCGCATCCGTCGCTCCCTGCGCTATGTAGGCGGCATCCTTACCGAACACAAAGAGCATATCGATTTTCGCTTCGGCGCAGAACGAACCGAGTTCATAATGCTTGGACTTTGAGCTGTCTCCTATTTCGAGCATATCTCCAAGGAGTGCTATTCGCCTTCCGTTTTCACGGGGCATGGCATTTACGGAGGCACGCATGGAGTCGGGACCTGCATTATAGCAGTCATCGATTATGGTGAAGTACCCTTCATCGATTATCTTTCCTCTGCTGCCGACGGGCGAATATTCACTCAATCCCTGTGCAATCTCCTCTATGCTAAGTTTCAGCATATCGGCTATATTTGCCGCAGCCATAGCATTTTGAACCATGTGCCTTCCTATCGCCGGCAAGGTGACGTCAATGCTCTTATCCCTGATATGAAGTATAAATGAGGTACTTTCAACTCCGTTTTGAACTATATTCGAAGGATAAATGGGATAAGTTTCGTCCATTCCGAAATAGTCGGCACTGATGGGATAGGTATGCTTTCGCAAAATATCGTCATCGCCGTTTAAAAGAAGCCTTGCGTTAGCATTCATATGTGCGATAAGCTCCGTCTTTGCTTTAAATACGCCCTCTCTGTCGTGAAGATTTTCAAGGTGCATTTGACCTATATTCGTGTACACGGCAATGTCGGGAACTGCCATAGCACCCAATCTGTCCATTTCACCGAAATGGCTTATCCCAAGTTCCAACACTGCAACCTCGTGCTTCGGTTCAAGCCTGAAAAGCATTTGGGGCAAACCGTATTCATTGTTGAAATTTCCCGAAGTGCTGAGAACGCTGTATTTTTTCGCAAGCGTGCAAGCTATGAGCTGTCTTGTACTGGTTTTTCCCACGCTTCCGACAACCGCTATAACGGGAATACCGCTTTTCTTTCTGATATAGGCTGCAAGCTTCTGCATTGCATTTACGCTGTTTTCAACACGGATATGGCAAAACGGAACGTCCCTTTCACTTATGACGCAGTGCGCTCCCTTTTCCATGGCGGTGGCGATAAAATCGTGTCCGTCAAGCCTTTCACCCTTAAAGGCGATGAATAATGCCCCGGGAACTACCTTGCGGCTGTCAATCGTGATTCCCGAAATTAATTCGTCCTCAACGTGTTCCGCTCCCATTAAGTTCGAACCCGTCAGTATTCCGCCGCAGGCTTGCGCCGCCTCGGCAAAGGTCATTTTTATCATAGACCGTACCTCCGTCAGCGAATTTTCATGCTCTCGTTGATTATGGTTTCCAGAAGCTGCGGAAAATCAATGCCCATGGCTTTTGCTTCCTGAGGTAAAAGACTTGTAGGTGTCATGCCGGGCAGGGTATTTGCTTCAAGACAGTAGAAACCCGATTCATCCACCATAAAGTCAACGCGCGCATATGCACCCAGACCCAATGTAGTGCATACCTTAACTGCGGCATCCGCAAGCTTTGAAGCTGTTTCTTCGTCAAGTTCGGCGGGGCAGATTTCTTCGGTGCAGCCTGCCTGATATTTGTTTTTATAATCATAGAATCCCGTCTTAGGTACTATCTCGATTGCAGGCAATGCTTTACCGCCCAAAACTCCGACGGAAAATTCTCTGCCGTGAATGTACTTTTCGATTATGACAAGGGATTCATAGCTCAATGCGCTGTCAACTGCGGCTTCAAGTTCCGATTCGTCGTGAACGATAGATACGCCGACGCTTGAACCCAGACTTCCGGGCTTAACGACACAGGGAAAGTGTAAAGAGGATAATTTAACATCATCTTTGCGATTGATAACGATATGCTCGGGTGTGGGAATGTCGTTTTCAATGAATAACTGCTTGGACAGGCTCTTGTTCATTGCAAGCAGGCATCCTTGCATTCCGCTGCCTGTATAGCGTATGCCCAAAAGATCGAACATCGCCTGTAACATTCCGTTCTCGCCCTCGTCACCGTGCAAAGCATTAAAGACTATATCGGCAGCTTTGCATATTTCGATAACGTTCTTGCCGAAAAAGCCTTCGCTGCGTGTAAAATATTTCGATACATCCGGAGCGGAGTCGGGAATTTTGCAGTCGAGTATGGGAATACAGAGCGAATAAAGCTCATCGGGCGTATGTCCGTCAAGCTCTATGCCTTCGCAAACATCCAAAAGCACCACATCGTGCCCCGATTTACGTAAAGACCTTGCTATCATCGTTCCGGAAGATATCGATACGTCCCTTTCATTGCTTCTTCCTCCGCACAGTACACAGATTTTCATAACTTTACCTCCTTAAATCGGTCTAAAGCGAAACGGTCGTGCTCCGATATGCTTTATAACCTGACTGTTATTGATTCATACATAAACCCAGTATGAATTATACCACATTTTACCCGATAATGGAACAGCGTAACTACCTCATTTAATGCGGAATTTGTAAATAAAAGAAAGTTTTAGGGGTATTGCCGTTTTACTGCGTATATGTTACAATGAAAGAGCTATGGAAAATAAAATCGATTTAAAACAAAAAAATGTAAACAAGATGGGCTATATGCCCATAGGTAAGCTTATGCTTACAATGAGTATTCCGCTGGTAATTTCAATGCTTGTTCAGGCGATGTACAATGTCGTTGACAGCTACTTCGTTGCGGAACTGAGTAACGCTGCCCTCAACGCAGTCTCCCTTGCTTACCCCATGCAAATGCTCATGGTCAGCTTTGCCGTCGGTACGGGTATCGGTATGAACGCTTATATCGCTCGCTGCCTTGGTATGGGCGAAAACGAGCGTGCTGATAAGGGTGCAAGCAACGGTCTGTTTATGCTGATGATAACAGGTCTTGTATTTACCGTACTCGGATTTTTTACCGAACCGTTCTTTAAACTGTTCACGGATGATCCCGAGCTTATTGACCTTGGCGTGAAGTATCTTCGTATCTGCATGGTTTTCGGCATGGGGCAATTCATCCAAATAGGCTGCGAAAGAATCTTGCAGGCAATGGGTAAAAATACCTCCTCGATGCTTGCACAGCTTGCAGGTGCTATTGTAAACATCATCCTTGACCCCATGATGATTTTCGGTTTGGGTCCGTTCCCCGAAATGGGCATAGAGGGTGCTGCCTACGCAACCGTTATCGGTCAGTGGGTAGGCATGATTATTTCTGTTATGCTGATTGTATTCGGTAAGCATGAAGTTAAGTTGAATTACAAAAACTTCCGTATTCACGGCGATACCGTTAAGGAAATCTATCGTGTCGGTGCGCCCGCAATAGTTATGCAATCGATAAGTTCGTTTATGACGGTCGGACTTAACGCTATATTGTCAAGACTTCTCGAAAGTGAAATCGGTGTTACGATTGTCGGCGTTTACTTCAAATTGCAATCTATTATCTTCATGCCGCTGTTCGGTGTTACCGCCGCCTCCATGTCGATTATGTCATATAACTACGGTGCCGGAAGTCGTACACGTTTTACGCAGACGTTCAGAAATACCATGATTACCGCCCTTATCATCATGCTTGTGGGTCTTGCCGCTTTTCAGCTTTTCCCCGATACGCTTATAGGTCTTTTCGATAAGGACGGCTCTCTTTCCGATGCAGGTGCTTTGGCTTTCCGCATCATTTCGCTGCATTTCCCCATTGCCGCAATAGGTATTACCATTTCGAATACCTTCCAGTCGCTTGCAAAGGGTATTCACAGCATGATGATGTCCCTGTTCAGACAGCTTTGCGTACTTCTCCCCGCCGCACTCGTCCTTGCACTCGTATTCAAAAATATCGAGTCGGTCTGGTGGGCATTCTTCATTGCCGAGTTCGCCTCCGCAGCCTACGGTGTCATATTCCTTAAAAAGGAGTGGAAAGCCCATATCTCCGTACT
>CAYPXV010000101.1:0-4169 GCA_964414925.1 uncultured Clostridium sp.
AAAACATTAAAAAATACAGCAAGTTGGTTAAAACCACTTGACTTTTTATAGGAGTCTTTTATGATTGATAATAAACAAATAGATGCAAAACATATTGATGTTCTCGACGGTATCAGAGCCATTAGCGTTATAATTGTGCTAATTTTCCATTTTTGGCAGCAAACATGGATATTTCCGACTATTAAAACACCGTTTCTACAATCTATCGGTATTACTCAGATTAACTTTACCCATTGGGCTAAAGCAGGATATTTGTTTGTTGATATGATGGTTTTGATAAGCGGTTTCCTACTTTGCTTACCACTTGCAAGGCATGTGTTAATGAATGAAAACATGTTTTCGATTAAACAGTATGCACGCAAAAGAATTGCAAGAATACTCCCAAGTTATCTCTTTTGCGTTATATCGCTTTTTATTTACAAAGTTGCTACCGGTGGTTATACCGAAGTAGGGGATGCGATTTTAGATTTGATAACTCATTTAACTTTTACGCAGACCCTATTTTTGAAAACCTATATTTCAACTCAACTGAATGTTGTGCTCTGGACGCTTGCGATTGAAGTTTGGTTTTATCTTTTGTTTCCTTTTTTGGCTATGTTTATAAAGAGGAAAAACGATAATGACGCCGAACGATCGATTGTAAAGTTAATAATTGTCGCTGTAGTTATGATTATAGCGTTTTACGTATTCAAAGATTATGTCGTATTAAGTGGCGATAAATATCTTCCGATGTGGATTAATCAATTCCCGTCTTTTCTGAGTACGTATGCTATCGGAATGCTTGGAGCATTTATCTATATCCTATTTGCAAAAAATATGCAAAGGAGTCCTGCTCTTGAATATTTCTCATTAATACTTTCCGTTGTCGGAATTATTATAATTAACTCAATGCTGCAAAGCTGCTCTGATAGTTCAAACGTACAGTATTGGCAAATCACGAACAGAACATACCTCTGTGTTGTGTTTATGATTTTCATTTTATCAACAGCCTTCGCACCAAAGTGGTATAGATCGATTTTTTCGAATAAGTTCATGAAGTTTCTGTCAGGAATTTCATTTAACCTATATATATGGCATCAGCTCTTAGCTGTTATGCTTAAATACGATTGGCACATTCCTTACTGGACCGGCGATGTTCCGCCCAATCAAACATTTGACAGAGTATGGATGTGGAAGTATGCGATAATAATTACAGTTGTCGCTTTTGCTGCCGCAACTTTGGTCACTTATCTTATTGAAAAACCTTTTGCAAATATCATTCTGGGAAAAAAGAAGCAACCGGCAAAAAGGTCGGCAGAGAACTAACCTCTGCCGACTTTCATTATTTTTGATAGTGAATTTCGAGCAAATCTTTTATTTCTTCGACTGATAATACTTTTCCGACGCATACCAATTTGGATTTAATTATCAGAGCAGGCGTTGCAATAATTCCCATTTTGGCAATCGTGACCAGGTCGGAAATTATTTCAAGTTCGGAATCGGATATGCTAAGTTCACCCATTGCCTTTTGAACATTATCCTTTAACTTATTGCAATGCGAGCATGAACCGATTAGAACTTTAATCGGTTGTTCGGATGATAAAGAATTGATTATTCTTACTTCATCCTTTTTTCTTTTTTTCAGTAATTCATTTATTCTTACAACAGCCATAATTAGTCTCCGACATACTTTCGAGAAACGTATTTACTTGTGGTAAGTTTCAATAAGGCACCGTAATCGGGGATAAACTTTAATGTATCACCGACTTTATAGTCACAACAATCAGTCAAATTGACTATAAGATGGTCACTACTTGCACCGAGGACTTCAACGTTTTGGTCTAAACACCTTAGTCCGTTAGGATCAACATCTTGACGTCCTATTGCTAAAATGCCTCTGATCATTTCGCCTCTGTCTTCGAATGTCACTCGTTCGCCAAATGCGTTCAATCCGGAAAGTCCAATCGGCTTGCTCGGTTTTCTTTGTACTTCTATTAATTCTGCTTCAAGTACAAAACAATCATGATAAAGTTCCGGAATCGGAAGTCCTGTTGATGTATCGTTTCCCAAAACAAAGGACTCACCTAATCTAAGCTGCGTAATGCCCGACGGGACAGTCCCCTTTATAAGCATATCCATCATTGAGGAATTTCCGCCTGAAACTACAGGAATCGATTCGGAAAATTCTTTTCGCAGAAATTGCGCCAGTTCGATAAGCCTTCCAAGATTATTTTCATCCGGAAGTATTCCGCCGTAGCAGGTCAGATTTACCCCGATTCCATATAGTTCAAGGTTAGAACTGTTTACTATCGTCTCCGCAGTTTGATATATCAATTCTTTATTTTCAATAAAGATACCTTCACGCAAATCGCCCAAGTCAATCATTAGGATAACCTTATGCACTAAGTTATTCTTACATGCGGCATCGTTGGACATAAGAATCGTTTCTATTGAGCTTTGCATGGTTATATCGGCTGAACGAACGACCCGTTCAATCTCGCTCTGCATCGGAATTCTCAACAGTTGTTTGGATTTATTTGTATTGATTGATTCCAAATTTTCGATTCTTGAATCGGCAAAAAGATCCGCATCGCTTTCATTTATCATAGCACAAATGACATCATCCGCACAAAAGACTTTGGTAACGACCGCAACGTCAATTCCGTTTTTGTGACAAAGCTCGGCTAACCAGTCGAGATTGTATTTAAGTTTTTTCAGATTAATAATTATTTGAGGATTCATATTTCTCCTTTAAATAATACCCATGCTCTGCTTCATTAAAGATAGTGCCGAATCCGGGTAGCTTTTGCTTAATACTCCAAGGGAGGCCATTATATAGTTATTATCGAATAGAAGCTTGATTTTTCCGGGTTTTGGGAAAAGCATCATGTTATTTACATTACAATCGGCAATCGAACGGAGGATTGTCTTTCTGTGAGGCAATCTCGTTAAAGCTCCGCCGGTTGCGACGATGTATTTAATCTTCGATAAATCCTTTCCTTCGGCAATAGTCTGTCGTCCGCGAGGTGTATAAATGTATCTGAGACTACCGCAATGTCTTTCTAAAGCAGTCATTCCCGCAACATGACAAAGTCGTTCGGTCAATTTAAATTGTTCGTCGGTTTCGGGAATAGGTTTATAATTTTGCATAAGCTTTGAAATATCCAAGGAAAGCTCTGTTTCCAATTTTGATTGCCCATACATCTCGATAACATTTTTAGCGTTAACATATAAGCCTAAATCTCCCTCGACTGTTCTTTTTGCAAAAGGCTCAGGCTCGGTCATTAAAACTGCAATTTCTTCAGAACCGTTCGTTACGGAGTGAATATCAGTAGTAGCACCTCCTATATCAATAACGGCAAGATCGCCGATATCCGAATACAAAAGCTGCGCACATTCCATCACCGCACCGGGAGTCGGAATAATATTCGACGTAACCATATCCCTTATACGCTCCATACCAGATGCCTTGACGATATGTTCTTCGAATACGGCATGGATAATTTTGCGTGTAGGCTCAATATTAAGTAGATCAAGTTTAGGATAAACATTTTCCGACAAATAAAGAGGGGACTCGCTTGAGGAAAAAATATCTTCGACAATTCTCTTATTTTGCACATTTCCTGCGTAAATAACGGGGGTGTGTAAACCGAGATTCGCAATTGCACGAGCATTGTAAATTGCTGTTTCTCTTTCGCCGTAATCAGTTCCGCCTGCAATTAAAATTAAATTCGGGTTTATTGATTTTAAGTCATCCAAATCAAACTCGGATAATTTACCCGCTGTTGCCAGCTTTACAATTGCTCCTGCGCCCAATGCGGCAGCTCTTGCGGCCTTGACTGTCATATCATAAACAAGACCATGGACACACATTTTTAATCCGCCGGCAGCACTGCTTGTTGCGAACATTTCGCCATAGTCCAGCCTATCGGCATTGAACTTTTTAGCTAAATCTTCAATGGCAGAATTAAGTCCGATACAAACATCTCCCATAGATACGGAAGTAGGTGCTTGACCTTGCCCTATAAATCTGGGAGTAGGGGAATTAATGCCGACAAAGGCATTTACTAAGGTGGTTGTAGAACCTATTTCGGCAACTAAAATATCAACATACATAACAACTACATATAAAATCGGGGCAGTGTGTAAGCTGCCCCTTACATAAACGATTATTTATTCTTATTGCGCTC
>CAYPXV010000102.1:0-4044 GCA_964414925.1 uncultured Clostridium sp.
CGACATTTCCCTGTGCAACGACTTTCCCCCATGTATGCCGGGACCCGGACCTATATCTACAATATAATCAGCACTTCTGATAGTTTCTTCGTCATGCTCTACAACTATTACAGTGTTTCCAAGGTCTCTAAGTCCGTTTAACGTCTTCAGTAATTTTGCATTATCACGTTGATGCAGTCCTATGCTCGGTTCATCAAGTATATATAGCACTCCAACTAAACCTGATCCGATTTGAGTTGCCAATCGTATACGCTGTGCTTCTCCGCCGGATAAAGTATTGGCTGCTCTGGAAAGGGTCAAATAGCCTAATCCCACGTTTACAAGGAAATTAATTCTCGCACGCAATTCTTTGAAAATCCTCGATGCAATAATCTCCTCGGATTTTGAGAGACTTATAGTGTCTAAAAATCTTATTACCTCGGAAATCGGCATTTCGCAGACATCGGCTATGGATTTGTCACTTATCGTAACGCCCAGAACCGACGGTTTCAATCGTCTTCCGTTACAATCGGGACATACTATTTGACTGATGTATTCCTCATATGATGCTCTTGAAGCTTCCGATGAAGTTTCATTATATCGTCTCTCCATCGTCGGAATAACTCCTTCAAACGATGATTCAAAGTAACCTCCGCCGAAGTCTCTAGAATATTCCATTCTTAATTTCGTTTTTCCCGTTCCGTAAAGTACGATATTACGAATTTTCTCATCTAAGTCTTTCCATGGAGTTTCTAAAGAAAAATTGTAATGCTCTGCCAAAGATTTAAAGTACATTAAACCCATGCTTCCGTCTTTTACACTCCACCCTGTTGCCGCTATCGCACCGTCTGCTATTGATAAAGTCTTATCGGGAATAATTTTATCTACGTCTATTTTTTCGTTATACCCCAATCCGTGACATGAATTACATGCCCCATACGGATTATTAAACGAAAACATTCTCGGTGTAAGTTCCTCTATGCTTATTCCGCAATCCGGGCAAGCATAATTTTGAGAAAACAATATTTCTTCTCCGTCAACTACGGCGACTTTGGCAAGTCCTGCTCCCAATAAGAAAGCGGTTTCCAGTGAATCACTGAGTCTTGTTTCTATTCCCTCTTTAATAATTATCCTATCAACTACTACATCAATATCGTGCTTTACTTTTCTGTTCATTTCAGGTAAAGCATTTATGTCATACATATAGCCGTCTATCTTTACCCTTACATAACCATCCTTGCGGATTCTGTCTAAGATGTTTTGATGCTCCCCTTTTCTTCCTCTGACCACGGGTGCATTTATTTGTATTTTTGTTCCTATAGGGAATTGTTTAACCCTATCTACGACTTCATCGATGCTCTGACGAGAAATTACCTTTCCGCATTCGGGGCAATGAGGTATACCTATCCTTGCAAAAAGCAGTCTCAAATAATCATTTATTTCGGTTACTGTACCGACGGTCGAACGGGGATTATGCGTTGTGCTTTTTTGATCTATGGAAACAGCAGGCGATAATCCTTCAATGTAGTCAACATCCGGCTTATCCATTTGCCCCAAAAATTGACGTGCATACGATGAAAGTGATTCAACATATCTCCTTTGACCTTCCGCAAATATCGTCTGAAATGCAAGTGACGATTTTCCCGAACCCGAAAGCCCTGTAAATACTATAAACCGGTTTCGAGGCAACGTCAAGTCAACATCTTTAAGATTATTTTCCCTTGCCCCTTTTATAACTATTTTATCGTTTTCCATTTTCGTTTTCCTATCATTTTCTTGTTCTTTCACGACTTTTTTTATAACTACCCGGTGTTCCCGGTTTGGATTTAGTCGCTTTAACGGTCGGTGTTTTTCCCGTCAAGCTGTATAATTCATCACGTAATTTAGCTGCGGTTTCAAATTCCAATGATGCTGCGGCTTCACGCATCTGCTGTTGAATGATGCTTATCTTTGTTTGACGTTCTTCTTCACTCATCTCATCTTTCAAATTCTTTACCGAAGATGAAATTTCAAGTATGCCGTGAATTGTCTTTTTTATACTCTGTGGCTTAATTCCGTAACGGGAATTATATTCGAGTTGTTTTTTTCGACGACGTTCCGTTTCGTCTATTGCTCGCTTCATCGAGTCGGTTACGGTATCGGCATACATCACGACATAACCGTCTGCATTTCGTGCCGCACGTCCGATTGTCTGTATCAAAGAAGTAGTGGATCTCAGAAACCCTTCCTTATCGGCATCAAGTATTGCAACAAGACCGACTTCCGGCAAATCCAGTCCTTCTCTTAATAGGTTTATACCGACAAGAACATCAAATTCTCCAAGTCTAAAGTCTCGGATTATCTCCATTCTGTCAATGGTCTCGATATCCGAGTGCATGTATCTTACTTTTATACCTAATGCATCTAAATGCTCGGTAAGCATTTCAGCCATTCTTTTGGTTAAAGTTGTAGCAAGAGTTCGATAACCTCGAAGTGTATTGCTATTAATTTCTCCGATTAGATCGTCTATCTGACCGTTGACAGGTCTAACATATATCTTAGGATCAACAAGGCCCGTCGGTCTTATAATCTGTTCGGCAATCGATTCCGCACGAGCCAATTCGTATTCGGCAGGAGTTGCACTAACGCAAATAAGCTGACGTATCTTATCTTCAAATTCATTAAACTTTAGCGGTCTGTTATCAAAAGCACTGGGTAGTCTGAATCCGAAATCTACCAACTCGGTTTTTCTCGCTCTGTCACCATTATACATCGCCCTGATTTGAGGAATTGTTACATGCGATTCATCGATAATGGTCAAAAAATCATCCTTAAAATAATCGATTAAAGTAAATGGCGGTTCTCCGGGAGCTCTGCCATCGAAGTATCTTGAATAATTTTCTATTCCGCTACAATACCCGATTTCACTCATCATAGCAATGTCGTACATGGTACGTTGTTCTAAACGCTGAGCTTCGACAAGCTGCCCATTGCTTTTAAATTCTTCAACCCTTTTCTTTAAATCCTTTTTGATTTTATCGATTGCGGAATCCATTTCGTCACGGCTTGTCGAATAATGCGTGGCGGGGAAAATCACGGCATGAGTAAGTGAAACTATAGGAGTTCCGGTTACTACGTTTATCTCTTTAATCGAATCTATCTCGTCACCGAAAAATTCTATGCGTATTGCTTTATTCTCAAAGCTCATAGGGAATATCTCCACGATATCTCCCCTAACTCTGAAATTTCCCCTCTCAAGCGCAATATCATTACGCTGATACTGAATATCGACCAGTTTCTTTAATAATTCATCTCTTTCATAATCCATTCCGCAACGTAATGAAATACTCATTCGCATATAGTCCTCGGGACTGCCGAGAGCATAAATACACGAAACGGAAGCAACGATGATAACATCCTGCCTTTCATTCAATGCACAAGTTGCGCTATGACGAAGTCTGTCTATTTCCTGGTTTATATCCGCTGTTTTTTCAATATAGGTATCCGATGAAGCAATGTACGCTTCCGGCTGATAATAATCGTAGTAAGAAACAAAATATTCTACAGCATTATCAGGGAAAAATTCTTTAAATTCGGCACAAAGTTGTGCAGCCAAAGTTTTATTATGTGCTATTACTAATGTTGGTTTTTGAACATGTTCAATCACCTTCGCCATTGTATAAGTCTTTCCCGAACCCGTTACACCCAACAACACCTGCAAGTCTTCGCAGTTCTCAACACCTGATGCCAAGATTTTTATAGCTTCCGGTTGGTCTCCTTGAGGCTCAAACGGTGATACAACTTTAAATTTCGGCATAACAATTCAACCCTCTGTCTTTCCTTCCTCTTCTCACATCATTATAGCATAAAAATTATTTTTTCGGAACATTTAGTTTTATTTTTAGCATAAGTATGAAAACATATTAAAAGACGAGTGCCCGATTACTTTAATCGAAGCACCCGTCTTTGAAAGAGAGACAATTTTGTCTTATGTTGTCAGATAAGCCTTTAGCTTAACGCTTCAACGTCATCATTTGCACTATCTTTCTTCGTTCTTTAATCCATCGGATATTTTTTGAAGAAAAA
>CAYPXV010000103.1:0-4002 GCA_964414925.1 uncultured Clostridium sp.
TTGCACCGATCCATGAAATCAAAATCGTACAGGCATACATAAAGAACTGCATAATGGGAGAGTTGAAAGCCAGCAATCGTTCACCCTTAGCAAAATCCTGATAGATACTTTCGGAAATACCATTAAATTTGCCGATTTCATAATCTTCACGATTGAAAGATTTGACAACACGGATACCACGAACATTTTCCTGTACCACATTGTTAAGCTTATCATAGGTGTGGAATACCCGATTGAAAATCGGATTGACATTGCGGATGATGCAAAGCAGTAAAAATGCCATAACGGGAATGACCGCAAGGAAAATCCATGCAATCGTCACATTGATTTTAAAGGATACAATCATTGAAAAAATCAGCATTACCGGACCGCGAACCGCCATACGGATCAGCATCTGATAGGCATTCTGAATGTTTGTTACATCCGTCGTCAGACGGGTAACGATGGATGCGGTGGAAAATTTATCGATATTGGAAAAGGCGAAGGTCTGCACATTATCATACATATCCCGACGTAAATTGGCGGAAAATCCCACTGATGTTTTTGCCGCAACATGAGCCGAAAGTATACCTGTCAACATTTGCAGCGCAGCAGAAATCAAAATGACAATGCCGAATTTCCAAACAGCAGTCATGTTGCCGAGTTCAACACCGACATCAATCAGATTTGCCATGCAAAGCGGTATCATTATTTCAAATGCCGCCTCCCAAACGGACAGGCAAATCGTTAAAACGGAGCCCTTTTTGTATTGTCCGAGACTCCTTAAAAGGGTTTTGAGCATAATTATCCTCCTTAACTTCTGTAGCGTGCTACACATGATACCGAAGTTAAAGCCGACATACGATCGGCTTTAACTTAATCCAGATGGCTGTAAATCACTAAAAGCATTTGTTTTAGCTTTTCCGCTTCTTCCGATGTTAACGGAGCAAGCAGCCTTTTTTCCGTGTTTTGCATACTTTGCTCCAAATCCAATCCCAAAGAATCTGCCTTTGCGGTCAATTTCACGATTTTATTTCGATTGTCTTTATCCTTTCGGCAAGTAACGTATCCGCTTTGCTCCATACGGGAAATGATTCCGACAACCGTCGGGTGTGACACACTCAAAAATCTTTCAACTTCTTTCTGTGTTGCCTGTCCGCCTCTTTCCTGTAAGTAGGCAAATACATGAACCTGGGAAAAGGTCAGATTATAGTGTTTGAGATCCGCATCCGCATTTACTTTCAATTTATCATTGATGCCCTTAATTAAATATCCCACATCCTTTTTGGGCATAGGAAAACCTCCTTATCATATGTAGCACGCTACATATGATAACACCGAACCTTGTTTATGTCAATAGGGTATTTAAAAAGTAATGGCAAGAATTAACCTGCAACAGTCAAGCGTTCGAGCGAAAGACCGTTATTGAACTGTTTGCAATAGACGTCTGTACATTTTTTGTATTTGGCAAATAATTTTTCCGCTTTATCGACGTCGCCGTAAACCTTCCAGTAACCGGTCGATTTGTAATTAGAGGCTTTTCCTTCGATAAATCCCTGTACATCTTCCGGCGGATAACCGAGAAAAAGACCTATTTCGTGCGGAAAATCCTCCGATAGGCTCATACGCTTTATCAACTGCATAAGGCACTTTTTACAGTCTCCGATGCAATAACCTTTTTCACGAAGTATGTTCTTTGCGCTCTGCTGCTGTAAATCCTTGACCAGTCGGTTTGGACGATAGGCGTAAATGAGGGTGTTTTTTTCCTTGTAACGCATTTGAATGATACATAGTCCCTTCTTTTGAAGCAAGTCGTTCCAACGTTTAATACTTTCCTCAACCGATTTTTCATCCTCAAATGAACATGAAAAGACATTTCCTGTTTTTAGTCCCGCCAAAGTCGGGGCGCAATACTTAACCAATAATTCTTCTGCCATTTTCTTTACCTATGCCGTATGCTTATCCAATATGTTTTTCAGTGCCGCCATGGAGCTTGTATGCGACCTTGCGATACAGGTTTTTTCGGGATTGATTTTACTTAGTACGCACTGCACCATCTTGTGTGATACAGTACCTGTAAATAAAACCACCAAGTCCGGAGTGCCTATGTCACACAACCCTGTGCGCAATTTCGGGTAAACCTTTGCTTTGTAATTGTATTCCTTGCATAAATCTTTATATCGACCGCTCATACATTCGTTGCCGCCCACTATTACTATACTCATTTAGTACCCCTTTTGAGTTAGCGTATGCTAACTGAAATTTAAATAATTAAGGAGCATAAGCTCCGTAACATAGCAGAGTATAGCAAATACAGATAGGAAAGCACTACTCCGAAAGGGTAAAAGAATAGTCCAAAGCGTTAATTATGTTCGCTGTGAATCGCTCTGTAATCCGAAGGAGAAACACCCTTTACGCTTTTAAAAGCAGCGGCGAATTTACCGGGATTATCATAGCCGTGCGCACCGGCAATTTCGGTAATTGTCATGGATGTGTTTTCGAGAAAATGGGCTGCGGATTCCATTTTTCCGTTTTTAACAAAGGAATAGAAGGTAACTCCATAGACGGATTTAAATGCCGCCTTGACGGAGGAAGCGGAGGTATTAAGAATCTGAGCCAAATGTTCTATTGTAATTCTTTCACTCATGTTGTCGAAAACCGTGGTGGAAGCTTTTTTTGCCAACAAAGCGTATGCAGGCGAAAGTATTCTTCTCACGTTTTCGGATTTATCAATGCCGAAAGCACTGAGAAAGAGCATAAGCTCCAGAATCTTTATTTTACAATAGCCGTTGTAAATTTCGTTCGGAACATTGTAAAGTTCCGAAAAGATATGTTCAAACGAAGCATTGGAACGGGCAATGAAAAAATCAGTTTTCGAACAGAATTTATTCATTATCGCTTTCGGCTGAACATTAACATCGCTCAAAAAGCAGGAAAGACATTTGGGTGCAACGTCGGTATCAATTCTTATAACCGTTCCGTGGTAGTGCTTTATCGGAAAAAATAATGAATCCGACATACTCTTGGCATTTACGATAAGTAAATCACCCTCGGAAATATAACAATAGTTATCATCGATACCGCATTCCAAACGTCCCTGCTTGCAGTGGAAGATTTTAAAAACGGAATTATTGTTGAGGTCATTTTGCTGCCTTACACTCTGCGTGTGTACACATTGGTAGGCGACGGATATGCCGGGAAATACCTCGTGTTCATCGCAGACATACGGTGGGTTTGCATTCATATGATTTCACTCCGAAAAGAAAAAGGATCGACGCATGGCGATAATCCCAAACGGCGATCCTGAAACTCAAATTAAAACGATGATTAGTCTTCATCCTCGACTTCGGGGAGATTTGCGTTGTGATAAACTTCCTGAACGTCGTCATTATCCTCGAACATCTCAACAAGACGCTCGAATTTTGCGGCAAGTTCTTCATCGGTGACGTCAACACTGTTCTGGGGAATCATATCCTGCTCGGCGGTAATGAAGGAATAACCCATGCCCTCCAGTGCTTCGCGAACGGCGGAGAAATCTGCGGGAGCGGTGAATACTTCAAAACAATCATCCTGCTCAACAAAGTCCTCGGCACCTGCCTCTACAGCCTGCATCATAAGCTCGTCCGCATCGATGGAAGCACTGCGTTCGATAACGATATGACCTTTTTTATCGAACATCCAGCTAACGCAACCGGAGTTGCCCATGCCTGCGCCGTATTTATCGAAAATATGACGAATTTCTGCAGCGGTTCTGTTTTTGTTATCGGTAAGAACTTCAACGATAACGGCGATTTTACCCGGACCGTAACCCTCATAAACACCGGTTTCATAGTTGATTGAACCGAGTTCGCCGGCTGCTTTCTTTATTGACCTTGTTATATTATCATTGGGCATGTTGTTTGCCTTTGCCTTTGCGATAACGTCACGAAGTCTTGAATTGTTTGCGGGGTCGCTTCCGCCCTCTTTAACGGCAATAGCTATTTCTCTGCCGATTTTGGTAAAGATTTTTCCGCGGGCAGAGTC
>CAYPXV010000104.1:0-3950 GCA_964414925.1 uncultured Clostridium sp.
AAGCCCCCGATTCGGGTGCCTGTGCAAGATAATCCAAAAACTTGTATTCATCCTTAACGGGGTCGTAAATTGTCATTCCACCGCCGCCGCCGATTCCCGAACCGTAAGGCTCAACAACGCCCAGTACATATGCCGCAGCTATTGCAGCTTCAACGGCATTACCGCCGCTTTCAAGTATATCCGCCGCTACTGCCGTTGCAATCGTATTTGACGTGCTTACGGAATAACCGTTACGCTCTACCGTATATCCTTCTTCACCGGCTTGTCCTTGAAGGCTTCCGGGAGGCGGAGTCAGTATTTGTACATTGGGCAGTGGGTCGCTGCTACCCGAAGGAAACAAAACAGAGCATCCGGCAAACTGCGTGAGCATTGCCGCAAATATGATAAATGCGATTATTCTGTTCAATCTCTTTTTCATTGGAAAAAGTCTCCTCTCGCATGGAAATCGATAATAATATGTCCGTCGTCGATGTGGTAATCATCTTCTTCAAGATACTTCGTAAGCAATGTATTTATCCTTGAAAGGTAAAATGCATTGCTTGTTTCCTGCGGACGACCGTCAACAATTCTAAGCGGTATTACCTCCAAATACGATGAACCGTCTGTACCTTCATTATACTGGACAAGAATACTGTCCCTTGTGAAGGTGTTGCCCTGGTCCATTATGAAGTTTCCGAGACTGTAAAAGATAATGCCGTTTCCGTATTTCTCTATCGGTTGCAGACAATGGGGATGTGAGCCGATAACTATATCCGCTCCCGCATCAACGAGCTTTCTTGCCATCTCCTGCTGCTCCTGCGACGGTTCGGAGTTGTATTCCTTGCCCCAATGCACATAAACTACAGTTATGTCGCACTTTTCTATGGTTTCGTTTACATATCCGTATAAACCGGTATTACCGCCGGTCAGCATTCCGCTGTTCGATCCGAGCCCTTCGTAAATGACGTTGGTAACACCGATAAATCCGACGGTCTTACCGCCTGCTTCAAGATAGCAGGTTATTATTCTCTCTCCGCGATCATCATAATTTAATGTCGAGCCCGAATAATTTAAGCCGATATCCTCAAAGAAAGCTACGGCATCGGTGAATGCCTGCTTGCCGTAGTCTCTGCTGTGGTTGTTGGCATATGAAATGGTATCAATGCCGTTTGCCTGCATGGCAAGTACCGATTCAACGGTGGTGGAAAGATGTATGTTCTTATTATCTTTCACATAATTTGCTTCGTCATTTACAAGTACCGCACATTCAAGATTCGCAAATACATGATCCGAATTTGACCAAAGAGGTGATACTCCGCTGAAAAAATGGTCGTATCCGTACTTCTGCGCATATTCTTCGATGTATCTGCCTAACATCACGTCACCCACAAAACTGAGCTGTAAACCCTTGTTTTCGGTCGCTTCGTCGGACGTGCAAAATGTTTGACGGTACGGAGAGAAACCCGAAAGCAACATCGCTATAATCAATACGAAGCATATGATTAAGTAAATCATGGAGCCTCGCTTATTATGCGTGTGCCTGCGGATGGCTATTCTGAACTTATCATGAATCGATAATTTGTGTTGAGATGAGTGATCTACAACAACTGACACACGGTTCATTGTCGTATCCTCCTTACATTAAATGTAAATACTCAACAGATTTACGATTCCGAATGTAATGTATGTTACAATCAGTGTCGCAGGAATTGTGTAAATGATTCCCTGGCGTGAATACGTATTAGCCAAAAGGCTGGTGGTAATCGCACCTACACCTCTTAATGTTACAGAGGCAAACGGTAAAATCGGGAATACGAGTTCCACACCTAACTTCAAAATAATGCTTACAATAAGTGAAGCCGCAAATTTACGCTTTCCGAACAGAATAACAAATTTCGGAAGCAGATAGTTGATAATCAGATAAACTATAAGACTGAGCGCAAACACTATAAGAACAGCCGCTATATCATCGCAAACCATTGCAAGATATCCCGGAACGATGAAACCGCCGCATTGAACGCCGAAGAATTCATCGACTATAAGACTTAAAACTGTCCCTATTACGATTGCAAGATAAAAATGCGTTAATGACATCTAAAACACCTCATTTATTTATTTTCCGCTGTATCCGAATCGGGTGAAACACCGCCGTAGGATAACAGCGCATTAAGCATAGGCTCGCCGAAACCGTGAATATTTCCGACACAGATTATAACTCTGTTCGGTAGAAGAGGGATGATTCTTTCCAATACTTCTTCAACGGGTACACGATCCATATCAATGTATTCGGTAATATTTTTCAGCTTCCCTTTGCGATAGGCGGTACGCATGAAATTCGTGTTCTGTCCCATTCCTATAAGCGTTGCATTGGGGATGCACGGGAAAAAGTCGAGAACAAACTGCTTGGTTCTGTCCACCCTGTCGGGACGGCAGTTCATAAGTATGATGGGGTTGTCGGCATAGTTTCCGAAACGCTCACATACTATGTTGTATATGTCAAGACTCGAAGCAGGTTCGTTCGCCGCAAACGCATTTGCCAATATGAATTTATCTTCGCCATGGTTTAAATGATAAATTCTTAATGCTCCGGGGTCGGCATGTGCTTTAAGCATTCCTCTCTTGGCGGTTTCTTCGTCAATGCCAAGTGCCTTTGCCGCCGCAAGAGCGATGGAACAGTTCCTCGGGAAAAGTTCATAGTCGAATTGTGAAATGAACTCGGGTGTTATATTGCTGTCGTCCGCTTCGAAAACCTTCGTATTTCTCTGTTTCGCAACTTCGCAAAAATAATCCCTGTATATGTCATCGGCGGGAATTACAACACTGCCGTTATACGGAATGGTGTTGGCAAATGCCCATGCAATTTGCTCTGTCGTGGGTCCCATCTCGTCAAGATGGTCTTCAAGTACGTTCGTTATTACGGTAAGATTCGCATGTATAATCTCATGCTGATAAATAATCTGGTAGTCGGGCTTGACAGCCATACATTCGCATACAAGTGCGTTTGCTCCGCATTTCGCTGCTTTCTCGATCACCTTTATCTGTTCGGAAATTGTAACACCGTGAGGACGTCTGATGACGGGTTCTTCCTCGTCACTGTCCCAATACATCATTCTTGCCGCCGTTCCCGTGGTCTTTCCTACGGCTCGGTATCCGGCTTCCCACAATATGGACGTTATCAACCTTGTGGCAGTGGATTTTCCTCTTATGCCGTTCACATTCACGGTGACGCTGAATTGTTTTAAATTACGCTCGTTCCTTTTTTTCTCTATAACCCCGAGAAGTATCAGAATCGCAAAAATAACCAAAAACAAAATCAGCAGGAAAATAGACTTTTCCATTCGTTTTCAATCTATCCTTTCAATGATTGCTTTAAGCTTAAAAAACTAAGGATTTACAGGATTATTGCTTCGGTAAATAATTCGCAAATCCGTTTCAAAAACATGGTGGATTATAGCACGGATGAAAAAATTATGCAATACTCAATTCAATTGCGTGCCCCTATGAGGGTGTTTTTACATCGAATTATTACTTGGGTTAATTATAAATATCAATGTTCGCAACCATTCGTCCCTTCTTCGTTTCCTTGATTATTTCGCCGAAGATAAACCGTCCGTTTCCCCGAACGGTGATAATTTCACCGCCCGATAACTTGGCTGCACAGTTCTTGCACATCTTGCCGTCAATGAAAACAAGTTCCTGCTCGATAATCGATGCGGCTTTGTTTCGCCCTATGTGCAAATATTCCTTTATGACGCAGTCAAGTCGAGCCGATGCAATGTTGATGTTTACTCGTTTAAGCTTGAAAACTTCTTCTACAGGCGGTTCATCGATTTGTTCAAGCCTTAACTTTGTATGTTTTGCCACGGTAAGGTTTTCCATACTATGCGCCGCCATCGTTTTTATGCAGAAAATGTAATAACCATCTTCATTCATGATTATCTCCCCGATGGTATTGCGCTCCCTGCCGAGCT
>CAYPXV010000105.1:0-3605 GCA_964414925.1 uncultured Clostridium sp.
CAATCACCATCTTGATAATCAATCAGGTCGGCACTTGTAAATCGTTCCAAATTATCCTTAGCATATTGCTCTGCTCGTTCTTTCGTGAGCGTAGCTTGATTACTTGAAACAGGAGTAACTTCACCTTGAGCTATCAATTGCAATTTCCGTATCGGTGTTAAATCGGAAAAGATGTTTAACTGAATTGTGTCTATATCCCTTTGGTGTAATTTGCCGTGAGTTGTACTGTCCAGAAAAGAAGAAATTCCGAAAGGCAATGCGGAAATAATTATAATTACAAGGATAGTAACAGCACCTATAATAACATATTTCATTTTACGCATTATCGACAGTCTCCTTTCCATACAATGTTACCACTACTTTTGTTCCTGTTCCTCGGGCACCGGAAAAATCCATGCTACCGTTATGGAGCGCAACTATCTGCTTGCAAAGAGTAAGTCCCAATCCTACGCCGCCCTGTCTCCGTGATCGAGCTTTATCCACACGATAAAAAGCTTCGGTAATTTTAGACAATTCCTCATCTTCCATACCTCGACCGTTATCGATCACCGTGAATCGACAACCGTCCTCGATCCCCTGTCCCTGTACTGTGATAATGCCGCCATGATCATAAGATTTAGCTGCATTATCAATCAAGTTATAAAGCAAGGATTTAACCAGATCGGGCTCTATAAATGCCTTGCTGCGGTCACTGTTTACAATCAATCGAATACCGTTTTCTTTCAACGTCGGAGCAAGAACGCTTTCAATTTCCGCAAGGAAAACGGACAATCGAACAGACTTCATCTCAGGTGTATCCTTTTTCAAAAGTAACAGATCCAGCAATTTAAAGGACAGTTTTTCCAACCTCTGTCCCTCCGTGAAAATATAATTTGCCGCTCGCTGTCGCTTATTGTAATCCAATCCATCCCGACGCAACAGATCCGCATAACCGATGATTGAAGTCATGGGCGTTTTCAGCTCGTGCGCAAATGCACCCATAAACGACTCCTGTCGCTGCATGTCGGTTTCCAAACGGATAATATTCTCCTGCAATTTATCTGCCATACTGTCAATATCACGGGATAGCTGTCCGAATTCATCCCGAGAAGAAAGGTTACAGCGTCTATCTATGTTACCACTCGCAATTTGCCGTACCGCCACAGTGAGCTTTTGAAGCCTCTGCGTTATCCCAAATGAAAGAACCGTTGCGGTTATAAAGCCCAGCAGAACTACAACGTAGTAAATCACAACGAATATTTGCTGTTGCCGAGATCTATCCGCATATGCAGAAGAAATATCGTAACGGACTTTGAACTTCAACGTTTCGTTGCCGGCAGCAATATTTCCTTCAACAATGATACCGTTTCCGTAGTTATCGTAAACCTCCATGTAACTGCACTGTCCGTTTTCGTGAGTTGATAGACTGTAGCCGATAAAATAATCCTTCTTTTTTTGATATATAACACTTTTGCCGTCGGTCAGGATAACTGCCTGACATTTCCCCACACCTGTGCTTTCCATTCGTGAAAGCGACTGTTTCAGAGTGTTATAATCCGGCTTATCTCCCAATGAATTTAAAAGCAACAATGTGTTTTGAGCTGTTTCAAAACAGTCAAGTGCATTACAACGTTCATCCTCCAAATCACTTTTGAAGGATGTGTATATGATGAGTGAGCCTCCGACACCGAATGTAATCGCAATCAAAAGAGATATGACTATGATAAGTCTGAAACGAAAACTCACTTTTGTACCTCCAACCTATACCCGACAGCAAAGACCGGCTTTATCAGCTCGTCCCAACCAACCTTTTTTCTCATCCTTTGTATATGCAGCTCAACCACCCTTGTGCCTTCCGGGTAGTATCCGCCCCATATACGCTCATAAATAACGCTCTTATAAAGTACGATACCCGGATTTTGCGCAAACAGCAACAAAACATCATACTCTCGTTTAGTTAACTTAATAGCTGTTCCGTCTTTTTCAACAGTCATTGAGAGCGTATTAATTTCCAAGCCGCCAATGGAGATTATCGTATTCAATTTTCCGTGACGGCGCAACACTCCGTCTACTCTGGCTTGAAGTTCCAAGATCTCAAACGGCTTTACAATATAATCTTCCGCTCCCATTCGAAGCCCTTGAATGCGATCATTTAATGAATTTTTTGCGGTAATAAAGATAACCGGTGTTCCGAGTGGACGAATGTACTCCATCAACTCAAAGCCATCTGCGCCCGGAAGCATAATATCAAGCAGTATGAGGTCAAAAGGTTGCTTTTCAATAATGTTAGCAGCTTCAATACCATCATGCACGCAACTGCAGCGATAACCGGACTGATTCAGAGCAGCTTCAAGCAGCTCTGATATAGGAATTTCATCCTCAACTATCAAAATATGCACCATAACTTAAACTCCTTCCGCTATAAATCAGGCTTTATCTTACATCAAACCTGCATAGATGTTGCATAGGTTTCATAAATGCATCTGTTACTTATAATGCTTTTCGATTAAATTTACAAAAATAGTTTAGCTCTATACTTCAATTATACCGAATGACGCATCGACTGCCTACCGCTTGCCTGCATATGTGAAACTTTTTTTACGGTGAAAGGTATTCTTATTATTTTGATAAAAAGAAAAACCGCAACAGTTCGATAAACACCTGCCGTTACGGTAAAAACGGTAAAAAAACAGCTACTTCGTTGAAATAATTTTTGATTCGTTCAAGCAGATAACCTGTCTCACCTGTTCCTAAAACAACATTCGCTGAAGTTAAGCTGCCACGCCCTTGGGCGTTTCACTGCGCAGCAACTTCGCAATTCAAATCATTGCTTCTCGTGCCGAAAGGCACGCTTAGTTCGAAAAAAACCTTTTGTCAGATAGACAAAAGGATTTTCGTGCTGTATGTTCATTTTTCATTCCCCTTTGCGGTATTAATTGAGGAAATAAGCATAACTCGAATGCTTGTACAATTACTATCAAACTGCTTATATTCTGCCTCTGTAATGTAGTTTGTTTTATAAAGCAACTCTAACCAATAACCGGTTTCATTTGCTTCTTTGAGCGCAATTTGAAGCTTGGCGATAAAATCTGCTTTTCCATGAGCATACTGAGCTTCACGAATATTTGCGCCGATACTTGTACCGCTCCTGCCGATTTGATTGGAGATGATGGATTCTCGCTTTTCTTTTAGTTGCTTTGTAAGTTCAAAGTCCATGGATTGTGTTCTCAACTTGCTCTCGGACATAATGACACCTCTTAATTCCGTGAAGTTTGGCTTCGCTAAGTGAAGCAGCGGCTATGCCGCTGTGAAGTATCGTGCTTTCGCACGAAGTGAAGTTAAGCTGCCATCCACGCCCTCGGGCACTTCACTGCGTAGCAACTTCACAATGCGAAGCATTGCTTCTCGTGCCGAAAGGCACGCTTAGTTCGAAAAAAACCTTTTGTCTATCTGACAAAAGGTTTTTTTCGTGGCGGAGAAGGAGGGATTTGAACCCTCGCGCCCCTTCGCAGAGCCTACTCCCTTAGCAGGGGAGCCCCTTACAGCCACTTGGGTACTTCTCCATATTCTGGCGGAGAGAGAGGGATTCGAACCCCCGGTGCCTTGCGACATCACTGGTTTTCAAG
>CAYPXV010000106.1:0-3584 GCA_964414925.1 uncultured Clostridium sp.
GCTATCCTCATTGGTTTGGAGTTTGGTCGCTTGATGATGCCGTTTTTGAAGTAGGCTTCTTCAAATCTCTCGAAATAAACAAATAATCCGAACCCATCTCCAATGAAGAAGATCTGGTTCGGATTATATTGGTTTGGTGCCGGTGGTGGGACTCGAACCCACACGATGTCGCCATCAACGGATTTTGAGTCCGTCACGTCTGCCAATTCCATCACACCGGCGCAGGAATATTGAACTAATGCAAGCATTGTATCACAGAATCGACGAAAAAGCAATACCGATGCTAATATATAAATCAATGTAATGCTTAGCGGCGCAATAGGGAGGGGGTACTGATTAAGCGATAGTAATCAAGTTCGGAGATACGCAAGCGGGTATCGCAGTACGCTACAATCGGCACAAGGTAAAACGAATAGCGATTGGAGCGAGTATCGGAGCGGTTGGTGGGTCTTGTATAATTGACGGCAATGGAGAAATCACAGTGTTTACATCTTTGCCAACACCCATATTCGTTATAGTAAAACGATGAACCATAATCATGCTCGGAGCAAATAGAGACGAATTGAATTTCCCCGATACTGCGAGAACCGTTATTATCGCAGTAATCGAAATAGAAGTGTAGAATATCTTGCATGGAAAAAGCATTATCGCCAAGATAGGACGAACCGTACAGGGATATGCTGCCAGTTGCCATATCGGCAGAAGTGGCGGAGTAATCGCCGATAGTAACGAGCATTGGGAAGATAGAACTACCGTGTTTTTCACCTGAGAGAACGCAGTAAGTGCTGACGGCACCGAGGGCAAATCTGACTTCGGCACGACCTGCCGAGCCTGCGTAATTTCTTTGCACGACGGCAATCTGACCGTGGCTGAGGTCGCAGCCTTCGCTGGCATAAGGCTTAACTACGCATGACCACCAGGCAATCATCTTTACGGTGAGAGCGCAGGCTTCAACGGCACGGGGGTTAAATTCCATATTGCCCAGCTCGTTACAGGTAGCACGGAATATGAAATCATTGAAATCAACGGTGGCAATTTCGCCGTTTTTATATTTTACGGTAATAGCGGAGGGTTTTTCGTAATCGGTAAGCCCCGATTCATCGAATAAGGGCTTGGTAAGTGCAACATACCAGTTTCCGTCCTCCTTGACGAGGATGACGAGATGCTTTGATTTTCCCGACGAATAGTAAGCATTATCCCTATGGGTTTTTGCATCGATAAGCACTTCATAGCACCTGTAATTATCGTCTTCGCAAAAAGGAGCAAGTTCGGGGTAGAAACTGACATAGCTACAGGAAGAAGTGTTGACATCGAGAACTTCAACACTGTCAAGGGCAAATATTCCGACATTGTTATCGACATAATCGGGTTCATTGACAAAAGCAGTCCATTTATCACGCAGGGACGGAGCAAAGCTTAAAGCCCACGAGTCCCAGTCGGAGGAATCGATACATTTAAAGAAATTTTTAATGATTTTTACTTGGGATTTGAAGCCGTCGGAGGATATCGTTTGAGCCCGAACGGCACTTGTCCCGATACCGAAAAACATGGACAGCAGCAAAAGAATGCAGATTATTTTTTTCATAGTTTTATTTTTAATGTCGTGCTTTGGTGAAAGGCTGCCGCAATGCCGAAAGTGACACTGCGGTAGCCGTATTTTTATGAGTTAATGCCGATTAAACGGCTGCTGTCTTAATCTTGAGCCAGGCTTCGGCACGAGCGGACAGATGCGGAGCGACGGTCTCATAGACATGCTCGTGATAATTATTGAGCCAATCAATCTCGTCACGAGTCATGAGATTGAGGTCAAGGCAAGCGGTATCGATGGGAACGACGGTAAAGGTATCGAAGCGATAGAACTGAGCGTACTCCGTCTTAGCGTCCTTACGAACAACGACGGTATTTTCGATTCTGATACCGTGTGAGCCTTCGGTATAGACACCGGGTTCGATGGTAATTACCATGCCTTCACGCAGGGGAACCATGGAGCTGAAACCGTGAGGACCTTCATGAACGTTGAGAAGATAACCTACACCATGACCTGTGCCGCAGCGATAATCGATGCCGAGCTTCCACAAAGGACCGCGGGCAAGGATATCAAGATTCTTACCGCAAGTACCTTCTTTGAACTTTGCGGTGGACAGAGCGATAAGTCCTTTAAGAGTAAGAGTAAAGTCACGACGTTCTTCGTCGGAAATTTCGCCCATGGCATTGGTACGGGTTGTGTCGGTAGTACCTGTAAGGTACTGTCCGCCGCTGTCATTGAGCATGAGATGTGCTTTTTCTATCTTCTTTGCGCTCTCGGCGGTCGGACCGTAGTGCATCATTGCCGCATTTTCCTTCATGGCGATTATAGCGGTAAAGCTGTCACCCTTAAAGCCGGGCTGAGCGGCACGGAAACTATGGAGTTTTTCGGAAAGAGTCCATTCGGTGTGTTCGTGGTTAAGACTCATTTCCTCATCGAGCCATGCATAAAACTCCGCTTCGGCAATACCGTCATAAAGGTAAGCCTTATAAGTATTGGCAATTTCGGTCTCGTTCTTTACGGCTTTAAGCAGGACTATGGGGTTTGCCCCTGTCTGAACGGTAAGGTTCTCATTCGCTTCGCAGCAGGCGAATACGGAAGCATTTACTTCATTTTCGTCGCAGATAATGCTGTGCTTTTCGCTAACGGAGGGGATGAAGTCAAAGATGGAATCATAATCCATAAGTTCCACGCAGTTATCTTCAAGATGTGCCTTAACGGTATCGTCTACCATCGCCGTATCGGCAAAGAGAACGGTTCTGTTTCCGAGCATAAGCGCATAACTGATGAAAACTGGATTGCACATTACATCGTTTGCACGCAGGTTCAAGAGCCAGGCGATATTGTCAAGCTTTGAGATAACAAGCGAATCCACATTGAGCTTATAAAGTTCGTTGCGAACACTTTCAAGCTTCTCCATAGCGGTCGAGCCCGTGTACTCGGTTTCAAGGCAATAGATGGGGGTATGCTCCTCCTGCGGACGAGACTGCCAGATGTCGTTTGCATAGTCGATATCGGTATTTATATGCAGATTCCTTTCACTCCATTTTTCCTTGAGCGATTTAACATAGCTTGCGGAAAAGAGTTTACCGTTTATACCGACGGTGCTGCCGGGTTTGAGAACGCCACAAAGAAAATCGGGAATTTTGGGTGTTTCGGGTTCGCTTGCCCTGAACAAAATCACTTCGCTGTCGCTGAGTTCGTTGGCAGCTTGGATATAGTACCTGCCATCCGTCCAAAGACCTGCCATGTCCTCGGTAATAACAACGGTACCCGTTTCACCGGTAAAGCCGGAGATGAAGGTCGTTGTTGCCCAGTGTTCGGAGTAGTATTCACTCATGTGCGGGTCGGCACCGGGGATAATGATTGCCGAAATATCGTTCGTCTTCATCAGCGAACGCACTGCGGCGATTCTTTCGTTTACAGTTGCTTCAGTTGTCATTTTTATTCTCCTATTCATTTTTTATCGGAATTATTTCTGCGTTCACCTTTGCACCGTCAATACGCATCAGCGCAAAGGAAGGACGATAGTTAAGACGAGGGCGTGAGGGACTTCCGG
>CAYPXV010000107.1:0-3305 GCA_964414925.1 uncultured Clostridium sp.
AAGTTCATAATTTTAAAATGTGAGGCAACCCCCTTGTCAAAAATCACAGATTTTTAACATCTCCCCTTTGAAATAAAGTGGAGATTATACGCAAGGTAAAACTTTTTTGACATTTGTATTCAATTTAACGGCATTGACAAAAACTTACGGAAAATAGGTTCATATTTATTAATATCACCGCTTGAAAAGAAGTCCACGGTTGAAGCTCCGGAAGTATTCAGCAGGTCATTATTTTTAAGAACTCTTTCAAGTTGACGAACCGTACCCATGCTTCCGTCGAAGAAGTGCTGATTTCCTTCAAAATGTTTTTTGAGATATTCCCTGATTGCATCGATAATAAAGGGGAAGTGAGTACAGCCCAAAACGACGGCATCTAATTTAAGACCATGATATTTTGAGAGACATTTGTCGAGGATATCATCAAAAGCACCTATTTGAGTAATGCCGTTTTCGATTCTGTTTACCAAACCGCTACAGCCGACATTAATGACCCTACTCGGATCGGGCATACGGTTAAGAAGGGCTAAGTAGCGAGCAATATGAGTTGTTGCTTCGGTTGCGAGCATCAAAACCTTTCCGTCACCGTCAAGGGAACATGCAGGTTTAATTGCGGGTTCAATGCTTATAACGGGAACACCGAGCTTTGTTCTGAGTACATTAATCGAAGCTCCCGTTGCGGTATTGCAAGCAATGACGAGAGCCTTAACGCCGTGTTTCAATAGAAAATCCGCAGCATTAGAGGTAAGAGTCAATATTTCCGACTCCGAACGGTCTCCGTACGGTGCATTGAGATTATCACCGTAATAGATAAAATTTTCGTGCGGTAAAAGCTCAATGGCTCTGCGGAGAACACTTGCACCGCCCAAGCCCGAATCGAACACACCTATTGGTCGAGTATCCATAAAAGTCTCCTAAAAAATACGATGGAGTTTACATAATTCATTTAAGAACATCGCACATGCCAACATATCGGCACAGCCGCCGCAATTAATATTCATCGAAACAAGCTCATCATCAAATTGTTCGAGCAATTCATCCGTCATATTATCCCCGAAATTCATTAATTCGACTGCTTTATTTTTCACAAAATCAGCCCCTACCCTACCTGCACGATGAAGTACGTTATTATCATCAAGTTCCGACATAATACCGAGTAAGGCAAGCTTCCATGCAAAGTCTTCACCACGATGTTCATAGTTGTAAAAAACTTCAAGTGCCTTTTTTACAATGGGGAAACCTGATTCAGCCTGCTCTCTTGCACCGCCTACGTGGTACTGCTTGCGAACGGATGAGCCGTTGGAAGGCGTGTAGTCTTTGCTTTGTATACGAGCCAATTGTGCCGCAACAAGCGTAATGGAATTGACGGAGCAACAAATGTCATCGTCGTTATAAATATCCGTTACCGTGATAATCCTTGCATAAGCAGAAAGGAGAAGTCCAATTGAATATATTGCTCCTTTATGAGTATTAACCCCATTTGTTGCGGTCAGCATAGCCTTTTCGGCATTTAGACCGATAATTTGCAAAGCGTGCATCAACTCAACATCATCGGTTACACATGCAGCATTATAAGCCATTTGCTTAAAGAAATTCTTTATTGAGCAAATGCTTGAATGAAAGGTATTTAAATTCATATCGGAGTTAGCACCTTGGTTGCGCTCATCCACAAGCCCGGGTTTCGGAGTCAAATGCACTTCCTTCAAAAGGATGTTTTCAGCGATATTTGCCAGAGAACAGCAAACAGCATCGGTAAAAACTTCGTGTGTTTTTTCCTGAAGCTGATTTAAAGAATGTCTCCTGCTTCTTGCGCAGATAGCGGCAATATCGGAACATATAAAACATTTTCTCGGCATTTCCCGGGAAATTTTGTTACCTTCCGCATCGATAACGTCTATATCGAACCATCTTCCCAAAGGTGAACGGTCTTCGATTTGCGTCATCATGGTTTTTAATTTATACGGTTCAATATCTACAGCCATCAACGCTTCGCACCCTGTCTTGGATTTGGTAATTTCATATTTCAAGATATGTGGGCTTATTGAAGCAAACACCAAATCAATGCCCAACATGAAGCAATGTTCAATGAGCCTTGAATTTTTAATCGGACCGGCGATATTTAAAGTGAAAGAAACAACGGGCAGATGAAAATCATTTATGAACATCAACTGTCGCTCTGCACGTCTTTCACGGCAATTCGCCATATCGGCGACCGTAACTTGAGAGAATCTGTCACTCATTTACACTCAAATCGCCTATTACAGTATAGTCACCGTTTTCGAAAACGATAAGAGTAAAGTCGTTACCTGCTGCAATCGCCACAACGTTTTCAAATTCGAAAACGTTACACTGACCAAACGTATTATCACCTATGGCAACGAGAGTACCGTTTGCAAGCAAAGCTACTGTATGGTTATCTCCGGCAGCGACATCGACAACGTTTCTCCACGAAGTAACATTGCACTGACCCTTTGAATTGTTGCCCGTCGCAACGACGGTTCCATCATTTTTCACTCCGACAACATATTGAGATCCTGCTGCGATTTTCGCAATATCATCCCATGCGCTGACAGCACGTTGACCCATGGAGTCGTCACCTGCGGCATAGACCCTTCCGTTTTTAGTCAAGCCGTAAGAAGTATTTTCGGAGCAAGCTATTGAAACGACATTCGACCACTGACTCGTCATGGTTTGCCCGTAATAATTCCAACCGGTAGCAAGCACAGTACCGTCGGCGGTAAGTCCCAATGAATGATACTTACCGCAAGCAACAGCGGTAACGTTTTTCCATTTATCGACGTTTGTACGATTATAGCTTGACTTTCCTGCGGCAACAACGGAGCCGTTATTTCTGACACCGAGGATAAAACCTTCCTTGCCGACAGCAATATTTTTAATATTTGCCCAACTTACGGCATCGATTTTCCAGCCCTTACCGAGAAGAGTTACGGAGCCGTCAAGGTTTAGCAAAGCACCCAATTCAATACCGCCTGCGGCAGGCATATTTTTAAGCTTTTCGGATATTTCATCCAACATTTGCTTTGAATTTTCATAATCCTCATCAATAGCGGTAAGCAGTCTCAAAGCGGTTGCGTAATCGCCTTGGTCATAGGCATCACATGCTTGAGTATAGCGGAGGCGATTTCTTCCTTTCAAGGCACTTTGCTTTTCGAACATACTGCTGTACTTTTCAAATTCATCAGCTTTTGCGGTATCATTTGATAGGAATGCTTCAGTCATGGAATCATTCCAAATTGCGTTTATATCTTCCAACAGAGAGGTAAGTTTATCGTCTGAACAGATACGTT
>CAYPXV010000108.1:0-3298 GCA_964414925.1 uncultured Clostridium sp.
GCCTCAGAGGACCGGCAATTGCTCCTTCTTTTTTTACATGGCCGACTATAACACGCGCGCATGCATTTTGCTTTGCTTTTCGAGTCAGCGCAGTAGTGGTACTGCGTATCTGCGTGATACTCCCGGTTGCATTCGAAAGTTCGCCGCTTACCATTGTCTGGATTGAATCGATTACCAGAAACTTTGGCTTTAATCTTTCGACTTCAAGCTCAATTGCTTCAACATTGGTTTCGGAAAGAACAAGCAGATTTCCGTCAATGCCACAACGAGTAGCGCGAATCTTTATTTGTGCCATTGATTCTTCGCCTGAAACATAAAGAACCTGACTGAGTTTCAGTAGGTTGCTTGCCGCCTGCAATAGCAATGTGCTTTTACCAATGCCAGGGTCTCCGCCGATGAGAATTGTTGAACCGGCGACGACTCCGCCACCCAGAACCCTGTCAAATTCCCCGATACCCGTGGGGAATCTTGTGGTTTCGCTTTCATCGATTTTATTAATATTTACCGCACGGGGTGAGCTTTTGTTAAATGCGGTGAAATTGGACACGGTCGTTACTTCAACAAGAGTGTTCCAACTTTCACAGTTGGGACAACATCCCATCCATTTAACGGTTTCATATCCGCATTCGCCGCATACATACTTTTTCTTTTCTTTCATAAAACTTATAATTCGGGAAGCTGAACGTAACGAATTATGTCACGGTCTCTTGAAGTTACATCCATCCACATTATAAAACGATCCGATGCATTTAAGAATTGAGCAATTTCTCTTTCGGGTGTTATGCGATAAACCGAACCGTCAGAGAACAAATATACCCATACAGCATCGTTTTTTCCATACGCAATGTACTTTTCGGTTATTGAAAATTCCACAACACCTGTATCTATAGCTACAGGTTCATTATAACCGTTATAAACATAGAGTACGGAAGACGGAGTGTGGGCTGAATCCAACCAAACATAATAACTTCCGTTAAACTCCGGGTCATGAATATAGGTACCCGGATAGAACTCGGTGATAGTACCGTTTTCAAGGTTTGCGGATTTCAGAACAGATGCGTCTGTTCCATCGTCATGTGCAATATTATCATCATTTGCCCACACTATGCAGCCGCCACTGATAAAGGGCATGCTCGTTCCGTAGCCTGAATTTGTAAATGAATCAATTACGGTTGTTTCACAAGTCGGAATGTAGCAGACAAATAGCTTGTCTTTGGATGTTCCTGTTCTTTCGATCCAAGTTACATAATCGCCGTCAAGTTTAAATTCGGGTTGGCAGGCATAAACGGTTTTAATAACCGTCGGAGTCATGCTACCGGACTTCAAGTCGATTACGCAGATATCGCCGCCTCCGTTTGAAACTTCACCGTCCAAATAAATCAACCAGTTTTCGTTAAATATCGGATTCAAAAGCTGACCGTTTCGGGAAGTTATTTTCAATTCACGGATTGATTCGGTGCTTAAATTATACTCCAACAGTGCAACCATGAGCGATTTGCCGTTTACAAGTTTGCCGGCAGGATAAATAATCTTATCGGAACTGTAAGACGGATCACCAAACCATGTGTATGACATCTCGCTCGGCAAAACAATTTCCTTTTCGGATTCACCGCCGTCAAAATCGTCCATCGGCTTAGGTGCAGCCGTCGGTTCGGGAGTGACATATGGAGTAGGCGAACAAACAAGAAGTCCGTCCAAATCCATCTTGTTTAAGCTTTTTGCGATAAATCCGTCCTGTTTTATGGGAGTATCTATCTTAAATACCGCTTCAAGCGATATCATCACGACAAGCGAAACAACACAAACGGCTAACATAATGCCGAGTGTGTAAAACGCGACCTTGAATATCGAGCCTATACCGGCAGAGTGGGATACGCTTCTATGTTTAAAAAACTTTTTTTTACCATATCTTCTGTTCATACACTCATTATAACACAAAAAGTTGTTTAAGTCATTTATTTTCGTTCGATTCTTTTCTTCACAGCCATATAATGCAATAAAAGAAAATTATATCGAACGGGCATTTGCATTTACCGATTTCTGAAAGTTGTCTTTTTAAAGTGGGACATTGAAAAGGAAAAACAGTCTCTTATCATTTTTGCAATAGCCTTTCCGTAAAAAAACTCTAAAAAGACAACGCCAACTCCGATAACAAAATCGGAAACATAAGGAGGAAGATTTCCTTCGTTATCAGGAAATAATTTTCTTATTTCGGAGTTATTCGGGCTTTTCCAGACTATCTTAAGAGCATAGTTCATGCACCTGTTGACATTGCACCTTGTTTCGCCGTGTTCAATACATATCCTCTTTAAGAATCCGTATTCGTTGACTTTGTATCCCATAGGGTCGTCTACAAACGCATTAATTAAGCTCAATAGATACCTCGAACCCGATAATGAAAAGTCAAAACCGAGTTTCTGAAGCAAATACGGTATTTCACGTTTTGATGAATCTTTCATCTTATTGATACCTCACTTATTCTTCAACCTCGTTCGATTTATCCTTATCGCAAAAGGAACATATGAAATCATATTCATTCGTATCGTACATACCTCTCAATAAGTATAGCCCCATTTTCATTATGAATTGAAGGTTTGTGGGTACTATGTCCTCCGGGAACAGTTGCTCTATTTGTTCTTTATCCCCATATTCCAATGCATAGTCAATTGAATACCGCATTGCTCTGCCTGCTTTTGCTCTTGTTATGCCAAAGCTTTTGCATATGTCGTCGTAAATGACCGTCCTATCCAAGGTACAGATAAACGGATTATCCAAGTACCTCTTTATTCCCTTACACACATACTTGAACCCAAGATGATTCGGGTTCATCCCAAACTTCATAAGTTCGGATACCTGCTCATTTTCCAACATTTTTATCGTCCTCCGTTTTATAACGATTTTTGATGATGCTGTACTATAACAGAAAAAAACAATTATTGTAAAGACCTGACGAAAAACCACGTTAAATCCGTATTTTTGTCCATTTAATGCAGCGCAATTTCTGCAAAAACGATGATGCTAATATTAATAAGGGTAGACTCTTGTATTAAAATAAGCTCATTTTCGAGGTAAAACGAAGATAAAAATAAAAATATAATTAAATATTTTTAGAATTTTGATGAGCTGAATTTACGATACAGAGCGTATAGTCGAGAAGAAAGAAAAAACCACCCTTTTATCGCAGCAGAAATTGTGTTATAATAGGAAACAGAAAATCAAGATTATTCATGAGAGGAATTTTATGGCTTTACGAAATATATTCACTGAAAAGGCTGAGTGCTTATATAAGGTTGCTCGA
>CAYPXV010000109.1:0-3094 GCA_964414925.1 uncultured Clostridium sp.
TGATTGCCGCACTTTTGTATGACAGAAAATTTGAATGATAATTAATAAAATAGTGAGAGGCTACTCTGTTAATGGGTAGCCTCCGATTCTGTTTATAAAAGCATTAATAACGTTCCGCCGACAATTGAAACAAGACCGACGGCGGATTTTTTTGACAGACGTTCGTGAAAGACTATGTAAGAGAAGGCTATTGTAACGAGAATACTGAGTTTATCGATGGGGACTACAATGCTTGCAAGTCCGTCCTGTAGTGCTTTGTAATAGCATAGCCAGCTTGCGCCTGTGGCAAAGCCCGACAGGCATATAAACAGCAATTCTTTTTTGGGTACGCTGCGTAACGATTGTGATTTTCCGCTGACAAAGACCATAATCCATGCCATTATAAGCACGACAGCGGTTCTTATTGCAGTGCCGAGGTTCGATTCTATACCCGAAATACCTACTTTTCCCAGAATGGAGGTAAGGCTTGCGAATACGGCAGAACCTAAAGCATACCAAAACCAGCGTTTACCTTCTTTAGCGGGTGTGTCGGTATTTTTCTTTTCAATCATAAGAAAAGTTCCGACGGCTATTGCAATTACGCCTATAATCTTTGTTACACTTATGCTTTCGTTAAAGAAGATGAATGCGAGAATTATGGTTAAAACCGTGCTTGATTTATCAATAGGAACGACCTTATTGATGTCACCGAGCTGTAATGCTTTGAAATAACATAGCCAGCTTGCACCCGTAGCAAGCCCAGAGAGAATCAAAAATAACAGGGTTTTACCGTCAATATTTGTAATTTTCTTTTGCGAACCGACGATGAATACCATAACGCACGAGAAAAACAACACCACAATTGTACGTATTGACGTTGCGACGGTAGAGTCGGTTTTCCTGATTCCGCATTTTGCCAAAACGGCGGTTATTCCCGCAAAAAACGCAGAGCCGAATGCAAATACTATCCACATAATTTAATTGTCCTCCTTAACAAAATGAACACTCACGGTCGTTCCTTCGCCGATTTTGCTGTCTAACTCTATTTCTGCATGAAGGTATGCCGCCGCATGTTTGACTATGGAAAGTCCCAGTCCCGTGCCGCCGATTGCCTTTGAATGACTCTTGTCCACTCGATAGAATCGTTCAAATACCCTCGATTGATGTTCCGCCGCAATGCCTATGCCCGTATCGCTTACGATTAAATCTCCGTTTCTTGTAACCTTTACTGTGACGCTTCCGCCGGGTAAGTTGTATTTTATCGCATTGTCTATAAGATTATAAGCAATTTCATGAAATAACCTTGTAATGCCCGTAATCGGGCATGACTGCGTGTTAACCGTTAAGCTGATTTTGTACGATTCGGCTTTTTCACTAAGTTGTTTAGCAACGTCATTTACTATTTCATCGAGATAAACCCTGTTCATCGGCAGTTTAACACCTTCATCAAGTTGAGACAGACGGATAATATCCTCAATGAGATTTAAAAGTCTTGCGGCTTCATCATGAATATGCCCGATAAACCTCGGAATATCCTCGGATTTAACCATGGCATTTGAAATCATTTCACTGCTGCCCAAAATTGCTGTCAGCGGTGTTCTGAGTTCATGTGAAACATTGGCGGTAAATTCACGGCGTGTGCGTTCCGCATTGATTTTTTCGGTAACGTCTAAAATCAGAAGAACAACACCGTTGATATTATTATCCGACTCTATACGGCTAATGTCAAGCTGATAATTGCGTCCGTTTTGTTCAAGAGACAATTCGCTGTGACCGTCATTTATTGCCCGGGAAATATTTTCGCTTAATTCATGATTTCGCTGTGCAATAAGAAAATCGTTTCCGACTTCAATGTTTATATCAAAGAATTTCTTTGCGGCATGATTAATGCTTAAAATAATTCTTTTATTATCCAAAAGCACCAGCCCCTCTCTCATACCGGCGGTAATTTGATTAAATTCATCCTTCTTGCGTTTAAGTTCTTTAAGTTGCAAGTTGATTTGATTACTCTGTCTGCTTATGCGTCCGAGTAGGGGAACGATTTCATCATAGGTTTGATTTTCAAGCGGACGGTCGAGGTCAAGATTATTAAGCGGTTCTACAATGCGTTTTGACAGTCGTCTTGCGATGAAAAAGGACAGAATCAGGGCAACGAGAATTACAATGCAAATGGGCTGCATCATGCCGAAGATAAGCATAGCCACGGTTGCACGGCTGATTGAGATTCTCAATACAGAGCCGTCGGAAAGTCTTTCGGCGCAGTACACCGTTTTTTCGAGTTTGGTTTCGGAATAACGTTCGCTGCTGCCTTTTCCGTTTGAAAGTGCTTGCTTGACTTCTTCACGGTCGGAGTGGTTTTCCATAGTGTTTTCATTTGCCTGTGCATCGAATCTTACCGAGCCGTCAGGAGCTATCCATGTAAGACGGTTATTGTTTTCGTTCAAAGCACTGAAATAGTCAATGCCCGAACTTTCAACGCCTGCGCTTGCCAAGTCAAGCTCTGCCCAAAGCTGATTTTTCTGTAAACCATCGAAATAGCTGTATAAACAGCCTAAGATTATCAGTAGACTTGCAATAAGTACACCGCTTACCGCAAGCATGATTGAACGAAATATCTTAGCGGTCATTTCTCTGCCTCCAATCGATATCCCACATTTCTCACGGTTTCAATGTATTTACCGTAGTCCCCCAATTTTTGGCGCAGGGTGCGGATGTGCATATCAAGAGTTCTTGTTTCACCGAGAAAGCTTTCATCCCAGACCTTTGAAAAGATTTCCTCTCTTGTGAATGTAGTACCGGGATTTAATAGGAACAGACGCAACAACTCGTATTCCTTATAGGTAAGTTGAATTTTATTTCCGTCGATTTTAACGATATGCTCATCGATATTAAGCACTAAACCGTTTAATTTCAGAATATTGGGTGTTTTTTCACTCTTGTATCTTCTAAGTACCGCTTTAATTCTCGATACAAGTTCCATCACGCCGAAAGGTTTAACGATGTAATCATCTGCACCGAGGTCAAGACTTTGTATCTTGTCATATTCAGCACCCTTTGCGGTAGCCATAATGATTGGCAAATCACTGAACCTGATGTCGGCACGTATCATCTTTAA
>CAYPXV010000110.1:0-2889 GCA_964414925.1 uncultured Clostridium sp.
CCTCATGGAAGAAACCAGCTGTTGGCTGATGCGTTAAAACGTGTTGGATTAGCAGAAAAGACAGGTCGTGGCATTGACAGAATTTTCGAAGGCTCCTTGATTTATGGTCGTGCATTACCCGATTACTCGGCAACAACATCAGCAACGGTATCTTTGTTCATTCCCAGATGTAAACCGGACGTACAGCTTGCTAAGATGATCGCCGATGAACAAAATCGACTGGGGCGACCAATGACTATCAACACCCTTCTTGTATTGAACAAGTTGAAAGATATGCCCAAGAGTGATGTGAATCAGCTATCGGAAGCATTAAATTTATCGGAAACGATGATCAAGACTGTTCTTGATAAGGCGGTAGAGACCGGTTTGGTTGAAGCCTATGGGGGAGGACGTGGCAGAAACTATATTCTTTCTCACAACTTATTCAAAGACAAAACAAAGAGATTAGGATATGTGCGACAGCAGGATATTGACGAGACACGGTATTCTGAGTTAATTCTCAATATGGCTGGGCATAACGACTTTATCTGTCGAGCAGATGTGATCAATCTGCTCCATGTTAAAGATTCAAAGGCATACGGTTTGTTAAAAAAACTTGTGGCAGACGGATATTTAGAACCCATAAATAAGGGGCGGTATGCAAAATACAGGCTTAAATAATTTCCTTAATGCAATTTTAATACATTTTAACACAATCCTAACGCAAAAAGCGTTAGGATTGCGTTAAAATAGTCATGCACTATAACTATCAGCGGTTTTCAAAGAAATATGAAACGGATGAGATTACGCCTTATTTCCCGGGAAATAAATATTCAGATGTCAATATCGATGTTTGCATGACGCTTCAGCGCAGCGAAAGTCTCGTCGCTTATGTCATGCTCTATCTTGCAGGCGTCTTTAACGGCAACATCGGGACTTACGCCGAGTTTGGTTAATACAGCCGTAAGTATGGTGTGACGTTCGTAAATCTTTTTCGCAAGGGCAAGACCTTGTTCGGTCAATGTGATTAAATGAGTTTGTTCGTCCATCAGAATAAAACCATCTGATTTAAGTATTCCAACAGCTCTACTTACGCTCGGCTTTGAACAGCCCATGTATTCACTCACGTCAATTGAACGTACTGCGCTATGGGTTTTAGATAGTACATAGATTGTTTCCAAATACATCTCGCCGGATTCTTGTATGCTCATTTGTATCCTCCTGCCTGTTTTCATCTAAAGCATACCATAAAATGAGCTTAAAAGCAAACCGAAAAATCAGCAATCGCAGATAAATGTGGTTCCATTCAGTTGTCTGTAGGTTTGTCTAATGAACAACAAGGCAATTAAAAATGTTAGAATGTCCGCTATGGGGAATGACCATAAAAGTCCGTCAAGTCCCATAAAGATCGGCATGATAATGGGAAGAAATACCCCAAAAATTACTTCACGGGTCAGTGAAACAAGCGTTGACGCAACCGCCTTACCCAACGCCTGTAGATAAATAAACGTTCCTTTGTTTACCGTTGCAAGAATCATCATGCACAGATAAACTCGAAAACACTTTACGGCAAAACCCGTATAATAAGCACTTTCGTTTGCAGCACCGAACAGATTCGCAATTTGAAGTGGGAAACATTCAACTATTACCGTTGCGATACCGCCGACAACAGCTTCGGCAATCAAAAGATAGGTGAATAGTTTCTTTGCACGGTCTTTACGTCCTGCACCGATGTTGTAACCGATTATGGGAATACAACCCGCAGCCAAGCCTATTGCAACGGAAATGGCAATCTGGAAGAACTTCATTACTATACCAAGCACCGCAAGCGGAATATGTGCATATTCGTTTTGCCCGAAAACAGGGTCGAGCGCACCGTATTTCATGCAGGTATTCTGTACCGCAGCCATGGAAATAACAAGCGAAATCTGTGCAAGAAAACTTGTTAAGCCCAAAGCCGAAAACTTTGAAATCAATCTTCCGCTTAACTTAAAACTGTCCTTTTGAAGTCGCACTGCTTTCATATGACAAAGATACACTGCGGAAAGTATTGCGGTCAGTATTTGTCCGATTACGGTCGCAACGGCAGCACCCATCATTCCCCATTTAAACAGATAGATGAAAATCGGGTCAAGAATGATATTCGCTATGGCACCCGAAAGTGTTGCGACCATCGCAAATCTGGGACTTCCATCGCTGCGGATGATGGGGTTCATCGCCTGCCCGAACATATAAAACGGAATCCCGAGTGTGATATAAAAGAAGTACTCCTTAGAAAATTTATAAGTTTCCGCATTTACCTTGCCGCCGAATAATTCTAAAATCGGTTCGTCGAACAGGAGATACATTGCCGTCAATATAACTCCTGCCGCAACACACAGGATAATAGCATTGCCTACACTGCGATGTGCATCGTCCTTTTCGTTTTTCCCGAGGGCAATGCTGACAAATGCACAACATCCGTCGCCGAGCATAATCGCAATTGCCAATGCTACTACCGTCAGCGGAAATACAACCGTGTTCGCCGCATTGCCGTACGAGCCGAGATAATCGGCATTGGCAATGAAAATCTGGTCTACAATGTTGTACAGTGCTCCGACTATAAGCGAAATAACACAGGGAATCGAATATTTTCGCATGAGCTTACCGAGTCCTTCCGTTTCCAAAAACAAATTTGATTTCTGTTCCATTTGAACTGTACCTCCTTTTTGGGACACAAAAAAACGCATACCTTTCGTATGCGTAAAAACACAAAAGGCTATAGCAAATTCTGTCTCGTATCGGATTGCTAAACAGCTCTCTTGTATCGTGTCCCAATATTCATTTGCAGGTTCAGTTTACAACGAAACCCGAAAAGAATCAAGCGGAATTTAAAAGGGTAGGGGAGAATTACTTTTCCATGACCACGAT
>CAYPXV010000111.1:0-2872 GCA_964414925.1 uncultured Clostridium sp.
AAGCCATTATCGACAGCTTTATCAACGAGTATGGTAAAGCCGGGAGTCTACTCTTTAATGAATCCGATTCCAATGACATAGAACGCAGATACAAACACCAAAGCTCCTGGGAATGGAGAATAGGGAAGTCACCTCGTTTTGATTACGAATTTGATAATCGTTTTTCATTTGGGGAAATGCAGATTCATATGAACGTTCGCAACGGATTAATTGAAAGCTCGAAGGTTTGCTCCGATTGCTTGAAAATCTTTTTGTGCGAAGAAATAGAAAAGAACCTTCTTCACGTGCGATTTAAATCCGAAGATATGGCAGAGGCTCTGTTGAAAATCGATGAACCGGAAGCAGCGGAGCTGGCTGATTATTTTGCTAAAATAAAGATTTAAAGAAAAGCTTTTAACGACGATATATGAACAAACGCCAAACACGTTCGGAGAGACATATAAATATGCCTTTGCTTGATTAGAACAAACGGACTGTTGCAAACTTTGACAACAGTCCCGTGTTTTGAAATTATCGTGAAACTTATTTATTCAGCAGGTTTATAAACTGCGTATTCCATTTAAAAAGTCAACATAGCTGAAAATAATATCAAACTGAAGGTGTTTAAGCATTCCGCTCACTTCAACACGATTGTCAATGCTTGAAGAATTAAACGAAGTCATATAGCTTTCGAGTCGCATATAATAATTGTTTAATGCCAAAAGGATGCCCGAATTATCGGTTGAATCGGAGATACTGTTTCTAACGGTATTAATATTCGTAATCATTTCGTCTATGATTGCATGACCGTATTCCACACTGCGTTCTTCTGAATCAAAATTAATTACTTCTTTGTACAAATTAACTGTAATCGTGTGAGCGTATTCACATGCTGTTTTTATTTTGTCCAAGCTGCTCTGTCCGACATCAATTTTTATAACGACTTCATCGCATTCTATAGGTGTTAGCATGCAGTCATATCCTTGATTTCTAAGTCGGTCACATACACTCTGTGCCGCAGCCTCGGTGTCATAGCACGATGCAAAAACTTTGTATCCGTTATTTGTTTCCAGAACATATCCTGCGGCACCGAGACTTTTTAAAGATGATACAAGACCGCTTGCGGTGCTTGAATCCGAATATACTCCCATTTGCAATGAAAACATCTTTATACTCGGAAATGTAATTTCCTCGGAGATGGAAGTTTCGGGATTAAGTGAAACCAAATTATCACTGTACGGCGAAACGGTAGGTGACGGTGAATCTGCATTGTTGCATGATTTTAGGAGGCTTTGGGTTATTAAAGTACCGACAGATGTGCCAATAAGAATATAAATCAGCCCTGCGGTCAGAATGATTATTAGCACAGCTCCGAATATGCCTGAACCTTCTTCCGATTTGGATGTGTTTCGGCTGTAATAATTGCCGTATATGCCGGTACGATGATTTCTTCTTTTTCGTCTGCGTCTGTATTCCATTTTTCTCCCTCGCAATCAATCAAACTGTATTGATACATTACTATATGAACCGGAGAAAATAAATAAAACAAAAAGATATGAAGAAAAATCATATCTTTTGTCTTAACACTATGGTCGGGGCGAGGTGATTTGAACACCCGACCTTTTGGTCCCGAACCAAACGCGCTACCAAACTGCGCTACGCCCCGATATGGAGCCAATGAAGGGACTCGAACCCTTGACCTGAACATTACGAATGTACTGCTCTACCAATCTGAGCTACATTGGCTTACAACATCGATCATTATAACACTTAACAATAGAAATGTCAATAAAAGTTTTTAGACAATTGAAAAATGAAAAATATATTAAAAAGAACTAAATTTACCTTTACAATTAACGTAAATGCTGTTAAAATTCTTTTCGCAGAATAGAAGCCAAGTATAAGTATGTAAGGCTTTTGTATCAATACGAAGTAATGAGGTAATTATGCAATTCAGAATAAAAAAAGCTGAATTTATCACCAGCGTTGGGACGAACAGTGCCTATCCGCAGCAACTGCAATCGGAAGTAGCAATGGTCGGAAAATCCAATGTTGGGAAATCATCTTTGATTAATTCTTTGTGCGGTAACGGTAAACTTGCCAGAATTTCGCAAAAACCCGGAAAAACGAGATTGATTAATTTCTTTAAAGTCAATGATTCCTTTTATCTTGTAGACCTCCCGGGGTATGGCTTTGCAAGTGCTCCGAAAGAGGAAAAGGAAAAGTGGGGCGAATTAATGGAAAGCTATCTTGCTTCGGGAAGAGTAAAACACATTTATATGTTGTTGGATATAAGACATGAACCGACGCAAGAGGATAAGATGATGTTTAACTACATACTTTACTATGCTATCCCATATACCCTAGTCGCTACCAAAGCTGATAAAATTGCAAAAAGCAAGCGTAAACAAGCGGCAAATGCATGCGCAAAACAGCTTGGCGCACCCCCGTATGCAATTGCTTATTCCTCCGAATCGGGGGATGGGAAAGAAGAACTGCTTTCTCGACTTGAAGCTGTAGTTGAGCCGAACGTTCGTATTGATGAATAAATATTATCGGTAAAGGTTGACATACTATTATTGTTCGTGCATAATACGTACTAAAGTGAAAATTGCAGAGTGAGTTTTTATTCTGCCGAAATTGAGTTTCTATGAAGGAAGAAGTAATCTATGGGATTAAGAAAATGCCCCAAATGTGAACTTAATTATATTAGAGAAGATCAGCAGCTTTGTGATGTTTGTTCAAGAAAACGTAAAATACAAAGCGACGATAACGAAGAAATTCTTTGCGTCGAATGCGGTGAACATCCCGCTATGAGAGGTAAAGATGTATGCGCCTATTGTTTTAAAGAAGCTTTAAGACAAGAACAGGCTTCAAGCCAGCGGGTTAATTC
>CAYPXV010000112.1:0-2825 GCA_964414925.1 uncultured Clostridium sp.
GACTTCACTAAGAATTACTTGTTGCAGATGTTTATGGTACACCAGGTTGTTGCCATCGTTATAAATGATATTTAATTAAAACTATAGTTGCTAAAAGTACCCGTCTGTGTTACAATGATCGTGCCAGACAAGCCACCTCTTTCTGGCAGATTTGAATTGCCCTGCGCTGAATTTATACGGTGCAGGGTTTCTGTTTATTTTGATGAAAATCTTTTGTTTTAGTAATAATACTTAAGCTATCTATGAGGCGGTAAAAAAGATGCACTTCTGCACCCTATCGAGCATCGAAAAAGGTTTTCGATATTTACAAGTAAAATTTCATTGTCATTAATCGGCTCGTGCTAAGATTATACGTTCATTTGTATAAAGGCTACCGCTTATTTTGGGCGGTAGCCTTAAAAAATGACATTACAATCCCATTATGAAACGCATAACTGCCGTTGCATCGGCTATATTGACATGTCCGTCTCCGTTATAATCGGCTAATTCCAATTGCTGCCCCGATAAGGTGTCAAGCATCATTGCGTGTCTCATTATCAATGTCACATCGCTCATTTCAAGGCGTCCGTTCATATTAACATCACCGAGTTCATACTCGTTGTTATCAAAGTAACCTGTAACAGAAACATTATCTAAGAATCCACAATCTCGTTCCTTATTAACGCTTGCATCCTTTGTATAGCTCCAGGTGAAGGTATAACTTTTTGAGGTCGGCGCCGTATATTCAACTGTAGTCCATGCGACGCTTCCCGATATATTAGAATATTCAACTCCGTCAACCGAGAAAATCAGTTTATCGAATGTTCTTTCGCTGCTCACGCTCCAGTCAAAAAGTAAAATATCGCCTTCATTCATATCTACGGTCAAAGAAACTGTAGAACTTGATGAACTAACTCCTTGATTACTGCTTTTAACAGCTATTCTGCCTGTTTGACTAAAATCAACCTCCCAGGGATAGGGCGAATTTGTAGAAAAACCGAGTGTACCATTCGAAACATTCAGTGCATCATTTATGTTCGGAACTCCATTAACAGTTACGTTACATTCAGATGAATATGTCACATCGTTAATTAGATCGTGTGCAGTGCATGTAACACAGGCAACACCTGAACTTATTCCCGTTATTGTTGCATATTTATTATTACCGTTCACCTGCAAAACGGACGGATTCGATGAAGTCCATGTTAATTCGTAATTATTGGCATTCACGGGTTCTTTTACGGCAGTTATTCTTGCAGATTCGCCTGTATAAACCTCTGCTGTAGACGGATCGATCTGTATTCCCGTCAAAGGAACAGGTTCGGGCGGAATAGCATTCAATGTAATACCGTAATATTCCAACGTTGGGTCAGCTCCGTCAGGCGGATAGAAAATTCCATCACAAGGTTTAATTACAATTGCACCGCCGCCGTCAATTTCGCAAGAACTTCCGGTGAAAACTATAGGGGACAGCCAATTATACAAGTTTTCAACATCATAATATTCCGACGGATCATATCCCTGCTGCATACTAAATCCATAAATGCCGTCAAACGAGTTAGGATCATTCGAAACAAGAGCGATACGGAAGTTTTTAGTAAATTCCGACAAATCCTGTCCCGTTAAATTTTGGAATGCGTACTGAAACTCCTGTCCGTTTGCTAACAACTCTAAGATAGAGCGATAGATGGAATTACCGTACTGTGTGTACAAGTATTGCGAATACAACGAAACCTGGGCATAAAGGGCTAACCTGTCGTCCATATCCATCCAGTTGCTCCAGTTGTACATTGAGAACCCGTTATGCAGTAACCATTCACTTTGGTATTCATGCTCTAACGGCGGATTAAGCCAATCTGAGTTAACGTTAAAATGATAGTTCATCCAAGATTGAATTCTCGGTGCTATGCTACTTCCGGGGTAACAAATTTCTTCTGCGGCTGCACTCATGGATTCATTAAGCCATGTTTCCGTATAACCGCACTCCGAGTAATTAATCAAATGCTGATATTCGTGAACCATCGTTCCGTAAGTATCGGTTACATCTGTAATTGTTTCTCCGTCGGTGTTGACATAATAAACTCCCGGATAGGTGTCTATATTCAGCAAAGGCATTCCGTTTGAAGTAATATCATACGAGGAAAAGAAACCCGCCACATATCCTTCGCCTGGTGTCCAGCCATCGTCAATATTGTAATACAGAATATTAAGCCTGCCATCACCTTGGCTACCATTGGTATGGTTGCCGAATGAAGATTGCATTAAGTCGAATTTTGAATCAAACTCATTCGCGCAAAGTTGTGCAAATGACGGATCGATTTCATCCAAAGGATAAACATTTGAATCCGTGCTTGTCGGTGTCCATATATAACAATGTTCACCTTTAGCCAAAACTTCAAACTCAACATTACTGCTTGGTAACGGGCAATATGAAGAGTTGATATTAAATACATGAGTATCCCCTACCTCAAATGAGATGGATTCAATGTTAGATTGTTCCTGTGTGGTTTGCTTGATTTCCGTAAGTTCCGCATCTACATCAATCTTGTAAGGTCTATCCGAACCGACCTTTTGAGCAAATGAATTGATGCCGTCTATCTCCGTCTCGATTAAGCCACCCAATTCACCTGTGCCGACATACGAGTATGACGATGTTGCGGGATTGTAAATAACAACATAATCGCCGCTATAACCGTCCGAACCATCATCATCAATTTCGAGTACACCCTGATTGATAAGGCGCATTTCGCTGTTTTCTTTGCCTTCTGCGGTTATCGGAAGACAAGTAAAAGTCAACAGAATTACTGTCATCATCAAACATAAAAAACGTTTCATAACTCCTCCTA
>CAYPXV010000113.1:0-2725 GCA_964414925.1 uncultured Clostridium sp.
CATTTGCACTATCTTTCTTCGTTCTTTAATCCATCGGATATTTTTTGAAGAAAAAGCTGTATAAAGCTTGACCTATAGCAGTACAGAGAATAACGGAAGTAATCGCTTCTATAACTCCGTTAAATGTAACTACGCCAATCATCGCTTTAAGAAGTGCCTCCGCTGTTTCACAGCCGAAAGTCATCATACAAGATTCTTTTGCAAGAAGATAAAAAGCTCCGAGGAAAAATACAGTGTTCGTAATAGTTCCGATAAATGCAGCCAAACCCATGGAGAACACTTTAGACTTATCAAATTTACACATAAGGTCATAAGTAACCCTGGATGTAAAACCAATCAGCACTCTCGGAACAATAAGGCACAAGAACATCAATAAAACAATCTTACCGATACTGCCTGCGCTAAGGATAACCGAAGCAAATGCATCAGGCTGAATAAAGCAGTTTATTACGCTCGTTATACCGAACACAAATCCGAACAGAATGCCACCTCTGTATCCAAGAAAAAACGATGCCAATATAACAGGAACTTGTATAATAACGATTCCGGCAACAGGCGTCGGAATAAATCCAAGCCCGGGAACAAGACCCATGACAAGCATTATAGCCATAAATAATGCATAGACTGTAAATTTCAAAACATTTGTGTTTCTCATAGAACCTCCTCGGCACAAGAATTTACAACGCAGTGATTATAACAACCCTTTTCGATATATGCAAGAGGATTTTTGTAAAATAAAAATATTTTTACCGATTGACCTCGATATAGAATCGGGAAAGCAAATTAAAATTTTATATTGCTTCATACCACTTTATTTAATTCTCATTTTAAACTATAATAGTACCGTTGAACGAATAGGTGGTGCCAATAATAAAAAGCGCACCTTAATGTATTCAAAGGAGGATTATTATGAAAAAGCTTTTGTTGGGCAATGAAGCTATTGCCAGAGGTGCTTACGAAGCCGGTGTGACTGTTTCAAGCGCATATCCCGGAACTCCCAGCACTGAAATCAACGAAAATGTTGCTACATATTCGGAAATTTACTCCGAATGGGCTCCGAATGAAAAAGTTGCTGTGGAAGTTGCACTCGGTGCTGCTGTAAGCGGTGCAAGGAGTTTGGCATGTATGAAGCACGTCGGACTTAATGTATGTGCCGACCCGTTCTTTACAGCCTCATACACCGGTGTAAACGGCGGTATGGTTTTGGTAGTTGCCGATGATCCCGGTATGCATTCGTCTCAGGATGAACAAGACACAAGAATGCTCGCCAAGAGTGCTCATGCTCCCTGTCTTGAACCGAGCAACAGTCAGGAATGTAAGGATTTCATGAAGGTTGCTTATGAGATAAGCGAAGAATACGATACCCCCGTCATCGTTCGCATCACAACTCGAGTAGCTCACGCAAGAACACCCGTTGAACTCGGTGAACGAGTCGAACAGCCTTTACGTGAGTATAAGAGAGACATCAAAAAGTATGTTTCGATGCCCGCAAACATGATAGGTAGACATGTTTATGTTGAAGAACGTGAAAGAAAGCTTAGCGAAGCAGCATCGTCTTTAGCTATTAATACCGTTGAGTGGAACAGCAAAAAAGTCGGTGTTATAACATCCGGAGCTGCCTATAACTATGTTAAAGAAGCAATGCCCGACGCTTCCGTATTAAAGCTCGGTTTGGTCTATCCCCTGCCTCGTAAGCTCATAGAAGAATTTGCTGCCGAAGTCGAAACACTCTACATCATCGAAGATATGGAACCCTTCTTCGAAGAAACCATCAAAGCATGGGGAATTCCTTGCAGTGGTAAAGATCGTACCGGTGTTCAGGGTGAACTCTTCATGAGAAAGATTGATGCTAAGTTTAACGGTGGCGAAGAAGCCGGTCCTATGAATACTCCGAATATCCCCAATCGTCCTCCGGTACTCTGCCCCGGATGTCCGCATAGAGGTTTGTACTATGTACTCGGCAAATTAAAGCTCACGGTTTGTTCCGATATAGGTTGCTACACCCTCGGTGCATTAGCTCCCCTAAGCGGAGTTGACACCTGCGTATGCATGGGCGCATCCATCGGAATGGCTCACGGAATGGAAAAGGCAAGAGGTCATGAGCAGGCAAAGAAAACCGTTGCTGTATTGGGCGACTCAACGTTCTGTCACAGCGGACTTACCGGACTGCTTAATATGGCATACAATCGTTCCGTAGGTACGGTTATTATTGCAGACAACTCCATTACAGGCATGACCGGACACCAGAACAACCCCGCAAACGGACTTGATATCCACGGCGAACCCACAACGCAGCTTGACATAGTAAAGTTGTGCGAAGCTATGGGCGTTGCAAGCGTACGTATTGTTGACCCGTTTAACGTAAAAGAACTTGAAAGCGTTCTGCGTGAAGAAACTCAAAGAGACGGTCTTTCGGTAGTAATCTCTCGCCGTCCGTGCGCACTTATAGTCAAACAGCCCGGTGTACCGTTTGTAAATGATGCCGATAAATGTAAGAACTGCGGTCTTTGCATGAAGATCGGTTGCCCCGCAATCAAAAAGACAGAAACAGGCGTTGCTATAGACCCGACACAATGTGTAGGGTGCGGTCTTTGCCAGCAGCTCTGTCCTTTCGGAGCACTCCATACTGAAGAATGAGGAGGAATTAACTATGTATAATATTGTTATAGTTGGCGTTGGCGGACAAGGAACGTTGCTGGCCTCGAAATTGTTGGGCAACGTGCTT
>CAYPXV010000114.1:0-2673 GCA_964414925.1 uncultured Clostridium sp.
TCTCCAAGCGTGGCTACCGTAAGGATGGAGATTTTACCAATCTGCCCCTTTACCTTGCTCGGAAAACCAAAGACCTGTTGTAATGTTTTTCACCAACTCACCGAATAATATTTCGCCAATCGTCGGAGAAATTGTAAAACATGCGACCTTGGTGTACAATATAGATAACACGAAAGAAAACGAGGTGTTCCGAATGAAAAATACAGGAAGCTTGCGAGCAAAGACGCAGTTCTGATTGACGGACCGAAATGGTGTGGAAAGACCACCACTGCCGAATAGACCACCACTGACATCCTCTATATGGAAGACACAGAAAAGAAAGAACAGACTACCACCATGTCAGAGCTAAGCCCTAAGCGACCGTTGAAAGGGGCAACGCCGAGAATGATCGATGAATAACAGCAGTCCGATGCAGGAATTTTTGGGATTAATTTTTTTAAGAAATTTACCCTATAAGGTAGGGGAGGTAACGTACGGAAATATTGCAATGCCTTGAAAATCGTGGTATAATGCATGAAATCATAAGTGAATGAAAGGAAAATTTATGCTAAAACATATCGTAATGTGGAGATTTATGCAGCAGGCGGAGGGCTGCTCAAAGGAAGAAAATATGGATAAGGTTATTGAGGGACTTTCTGCATTGTATGGAGTTGTTCCCGAGCTTAAAGGTATTGCACTAAAAAAAGATGTGCTGCATTCCTCGGGAAGTTATGACCTTATGCTCATATGTGATTTTGAGGACATGGTGGGAATGCAAGCGTATCAGGTACACCCCGCACATCAGGCGATGAGAAGCTTTATCCATAAAGTCATTAGCGACAGAGCAACGGTAGATTATGAGCAGTAATACAAAAAAGGGTTGCAGAGCATTACCTTTTATTGCATCGTTTTTTTTGATAATAGCAATACTGATAACCGCCGTGGAAGTGTGTGTCAAAGATGAAAGTTGGGTCTTTGCCGAATATGAGAAATTGGGAATAAACGATTATTCGGGCATGAGCGATGCTGATATGACTAAGGCATATATGACGATGGTAAATTTCATGACGTCCGAGTCGGACTCCCTCGAACTGACGGTCACGTGTTTCGGCGAACAGGTTGAGATGTATAATGAAAGCGAAACATCCCATTTGCAGGACGTAAGGAATCTTTATACCGGGGTAATGTGGGTCAGAGCAAGCTGCATTTGCATTGCGATTGCATGTATTGCGATATTTTTGATTATGGAAAAGCTCAACAGGCTGCAAAGGGTGTCAAAGGGATTTCTGATTGCCTTAGCGGTGATTGCAGGCATATTTGTAATTTTACTCTTATGGGCGATAATCGATTTCAGGTCGTTCTGGTATATGTTCCATGTGGTCTTGCTGGACGTTGAAAGTTCGACGTTTGATCCGCAATTTTCAAGGATGATTCGCATTTGCCCGGAGGAACTGTTCTTCGATATCTGTGTACGCATAGTAACTTTGGGTTTCGGTTGTTGTCTTTTAATCGGTCTTGCGGCAGCCGTTTATCTTATCATAAAGAAAAGAGCAAAAAAACATGAGCTACTTTGATTCTTCATCTAAAAATTATCAGCGTTATATCGAGGCTGCCAAGGCAGGTTCGCCTATGCCCGTTTTGGCTGTAGAATCGTCATGCGACGAGACGGCTGCTGCCGTGCTTTGCGGTGGCAGAGAGGTGCTCTCGATGGCGGTACATACTCAAATTCCGATTCACAGACTCTATGGCGGTGTTGTTCCCGAGATTGCTTCAAGAAGTCATACCGAACGCATTATGTCGGTTGTGAGTGAAGCACTGAAAAATGCTAACATGTCTCTTGATGATATAGGTGCGGTTGCGGCAACATATTCTCCCGGGCTTATAGGTGCGCTGCTTGTCGGTGTAAGCTTTGCAAAGGCTATTGCGTTTGACAGAAACCTGCCGTTTATAGGTGTTAATCATATTGAGGGGCATATTGCCGCCAATTACCTTACATATCCCGACCTTGAACCGCCGTTTGTTTGCCTCGTCGCTTCGGGTGGACATAGCCATATCGTAAACGTAGTTGAGTATGATAAGTTTGAACTTATCGGCAGAACACGCGACGATGCCGCAGGTGAAGCATTTGATAAGGTAGCTCGTGCATTGGGTCTCAATTACCCGGGCGGACCCGAGGTTGAAAAACTTGCAAGACAGGGCGACCCCGGGGCTTTTCCGTTCCATACGCCGTTTAACGATAACGACAGTTTTGATTTCAGTTTTTCGGGTATCAAAACCGCCGTGGTAAATTTACTGCATAATGCACAACAGAAAAACGAGCAAATAAATACCGCCGATGTTGCTGCGTCGTTCCAACGTTCGGTTGTGGACACCTTAACGAAAAAATCGGTTCGTGCCGCACTCAAATACGGCAGCTCTACGCTTGCGCTTGCCGGCGGCGTGAGCGCAAACGAAGCTTTGCGAAATTCACTGCAAGATGCCTGTCAAAAAAACGGCATACGTTTTTGCCGTCCCGATATGCGATTCTGTACCGACAATGCCGCAATGATTGCATCGCAGGCGCACTACCGTCTTATCAGGGGACAGCGTGACGATTTGTCTCTTAACCCCTCGGCAATGAGTTTCCTTGCCGAATAAAATCATATTGCTAAGGAAAACATGTATCAAGGTGATGCATGTTTTTCGCATATTTGG
>CAYPXV010000115.1:0-2640 GCA_964414925.1 uncultured Clostridium sp.
GATAATTTGAGTTATAGCCGTTCCGGTCATGCATTGCATTCCCTGCAAAAATCCTCTGTACACACACATGATAGAAACAAAGAACAGCGCCGGAGCAAGTGCCATAAGTGAGTATTTGGCAAGCGGTGCATTTGAAAGGTTGGCAATGCTTTCTGAAAGTACAAAAAGCAAAGCAGTTGTAATAACTCCAATTAAAAGCAAAATCCGATTGGCTGCACGAAATACTCGTTTAGCCCCGAACGCATCTCCGATTGCTATTCTCTCGGAAACCAGTTTAGAAATAGCAGTCGGAAGTCCTGCCGATGAGATAACCAAAAGCCATGAATAGTAAGGATAGGCTACTTCATAGTATGCCATCCCGTCCGTTCCGATAATATTGGCAAGCGGAATTCGATAGAATGCTCCGATTACTTTAACAATCAACCCCGCAATACCCAAAATAGCTGCGCCGGCAACAAATGATTTCTTTTTAGTCGTTTTTGTATCCATACAATTTACGTCCCTTCATTCCGTTATAACCATATTATAGCACGATTAAAGAATGTATGCTATAATAATTTCAGAATTTACGTTTTTTTCTTTTCACATTACTTTTGTCTTTAATGACGATATTATCCGGCTTTGCCGAACGTTTTTCGTTAATAATTCGTTCAGCACTTTCCGTAGGCACAAGACAATGACTGCCTTGTCCGATTAAATCATTCCGATTAGCGATTCTAAGTGCTTTCCTTACCAATGCTCTGTTTTGCGGAATAAAGAATTGCATTAACGCACGCTGCATAGCTTTTTCCTCGGGTGATTTTGCAACGTACACAGGCTGCATCGTCCGAGGATCTAATCCCGTATAATACATACACGTAGATAAAGTTCCCGGTGTCGGATAAAAATCCTGAACCTGCTCGGGGCGCTGTCCCGTTTTCTTTAAATATTCGGCAAGCGCAATAGCCGAGTCCAAAGTGCTTCCGGGGTGGCTTGACATCAAATACGGAACGAGATACTGTTTTTTACCCATATTCTGATTAAGTTGTGCATACTTTTTCGAGAATTTATCGTACAAATTCAAACCCGGTTTTCCCATCAGCTTCAAAACATCGTCATCTATGTGTTCCGGTGCAACCTTTAACTGACCGCTAACGTGATACTTGATCAGTTCACGGAGGAAAGTGTCGTCCTTATCATACATCAGGTAATCATAACGAATGCCGGAACGAATGAATACACGTTTAACACCCGGTATGTTCCTAAGCTTGCGTAACAGACTAACATAGTCACTATGGTCAACCTCGAGATTCTTGCACGGCGTATAACCGAGGCAACTGCGCTGCTTGCATACACCTTGCGTAATTTGCTTTTTACATGCAGGCTTGCGAAAATTAGCGGACGGTCCGCCGACATCATGAATGTAGCCTTTGAAATCAGGAAGTCGGGTAAGCAGTTTTGCTTCATTGATTAGCGAGTCATGACTGCGTGATTGAATTACCCTTCCCTGATGAAAAGTTAGGGCACAAAATGAACATTGTCCAAAACAACCTCGACAGCTGGTTAAAGAAAATTTTACTTCGTCCAAAGCAGGAATATGTTCCGTGTACCGTGGGTGTGGAAGGCGTGTATACGGGAGATCATAAACCTCATCCATTTCCGCTTGAGTTAGGGGTAATGCCGGCGAATTAACCACAACATACTCATTTCCGTGCTTTTGAACAAGGCATTGTCCCGTTACAGCATCCTGTTCGTTGTACTGTGATAAGAATGCTTTACAATAAACGATTTTATCGGATGAAACAGCTTCATACGAATCTATAAGCTTGTATTCATACACTCTCTCTAAATTGGGTACACGATATGCGGTACCTTTAATGTAGCAAATGTCTCGGACATTAAGTCCACCGCTTAAAGCATCGGCAATTTCAATAATCTGTTTTTCGCCCATTCCGTAGATGAGCAAATCAGCATCGGAATCGATAAGTATTGACGGAAATACCTTGTTTGCCCAATAGTCATAATGAGCAAATCGGCGTAAACTGGCCTCGATACCGCCGATAATTATCGGAATATCACCGTAGAGCCTGCGAATACAACCACAATAAACCTTGACAGCTCTGTCGGGTCTTTTTCCTCGCTTTCCGCCCGGAGTGTACGCATCTTCTTTACGTGGTTTTTTAGCACTGGTATAATGGTTTACCATCGAATCCATATTACCTGAATTTACCAAAAATCCATATTTGGGTCTTCCGAATGTATTAAAAGAATCAAGATTTTTCCAATCGGGTTGGGAGATTATGCCAACCGAATATCCGTTGTTTAAGAGAATCCTTCCGATTATTGCTGTTCCGAAACTCGGATGATCTATGTATGCGTCACCCGTTACCAGAACAAAATCGGGAACTTCATAGCCATACACCTTTAATTCATCGATTGTCATCGGAAGCGGAAGCTTATTTTCAATAATATTATCCATATTTTTCCTCACTATGCTTATACACCCTCATTATAACGCACATGGTAAAAAAAGAAAGTATATTTATTCTCTCCAAAGGCATTTGACTTATAGCTTCCGGCATGGTAAAATTTAAATAGCAAAAAAGTAAGGAGGCATGATAAAAAGAAAGTGGTAAAGTAATCCGAGAACTCTGAAATTGT
>CAYPXV010000116.1:0-2517 GCA_964414925.1 uncultured Clostridium sp.
CCGCAATTCCGGCTGCAACAAGACGAGATGGTCCGCATCCTGCAAAGAGGACGTTCCAAGCCATACGAATCGAAGTAAACGGTGAGCTGGACGGATTGCAAAAAGCGATTACGGATGCCATTGACTTACTGAATCCGAACGGCGTCATAGCGATAATCAGTTTCCATTCTTTGGAAGCTCGAATAGTAAAGACTACTTTCCGCAGTCTTGCAAATCCGTGTACATGTTCGAAGGATGCTCCTATCTGCGTATGCGGAAAGAAGCCGATAATTAAGCTACTTAACACGAAACCCATAACTGCCGATACGACAGAACTGACAAGCAACCCACGCTCTCGAAGTGCCGAGCTACGTGGTGCGATAAAACTCATACTACAATAAGGAGAAACATAAAATGGAAAACGAAAGAATGAATGAAATCTATAATCGAAATACATACAACAGATCCGACTCTATTTTCGGCAATGCGCAGGCACCGAGATATTCGAGCGAAAACATCTCCTATGTTAGTAGGGTAAGTTCAAATATGGGATCTACACGTTTCACCGAATACGGTTCTGCCGCACGCAAGTATAATATTGAGCCCAGACGTATTCAAAAAACCGAGACAGAGGAGAAGGTCAGCCCTCGTAAACAGCCTGTCACCCGTGTAAAGGTTCATTATGCCGCTGCGAAATTCACCATTGTCGCATTGATTTTAGCACTTGCAGCAAGCATATGTATACCGCTTATAGGTTCGTATATTCAGACAGCAAATCGAAAAGAGCTTAATTCAATCATTGATAAAATAGGCGATGTGGAGCATGAACTTGTCGAGCTTCACGAAGATTATCTCTTTTCAATAGATACGAATGATGCGTGTTTCGCAGCCGTTAACACAGGGATGATCAGAATTGCTCAATCAACTCCGATTCATCCATAGGATAAAACTGTAAATTCAGAATTATCATTAAACATTTTAAATGAGGTGCAGAATGAAGAAAAAAAAGGCGCAAAAAAAAATTGCAGGAGAACGTCGTTTGCACAAGACACCCGGAATCGATCAACGAACCAAACATATTCTGTGGTTATTTACCGGGTTGTTCTCTCTTGTTGCCGTTTTTCTTTTCTATATTTCTGTTATAGCGGGACCTGAACGATTAAAAACTGCACTGAAACAGTGGACGCATACGTCCTCACTAACTGCATCACGAGGCGAAATTGTTGACTGCACAGGCAAAGTTTTAGCCACAAACGGAACAGTATATCAAGTTGTTCTTTGGCCGAAAAATATTACAAAGGGTGATGAAGCTCGAGTTGCACAAGAGCTTGCCACCCTTTTTGAGCTTGATTACGACACAATTTACAAGAAGGCATGCAATGTAAAAATCGGTGAGTATGTAGTTAAACGTCAGGTTGACTCCGAAACGATTACCAGACTGCGTTCTTTAAAGTTATCCGGTGTTGGTGTATTGACAGACAGTAAAAGATACTATCCTTACGGCACACTGCTTTCCCAGGTTTTAGGCTTTACAACGAGAGATAACGCAGGACAGAGCGGACTTGAGCTTTTGCTTGACACCTACTTAACGGGAAAAGACGGAACGATTGTAACTCAGACAGACAGCCAGGGTAATACCTTACCTTATACCGGAGAATACAATACCGAACCGATTGACGGTGCTAAAGTCGTATTGACGATTGACCAGGTGTTTCAAAGTTATCTTGAGAGTGCCCTTGAAGAAGCTCTTAGCGTAAATAATGCAAGCAATGCCCAGGGCATAATCATGGATGTAAATACGGGAGCTATTAAAGCCATATCGACAAAACCCGACTATGATCCGAATGATCCGCCGAGGAGCAGTTTGGATGAACTTGCGGAACTTTCACGCAACAGATTGGTTACGGATGCATACGAGCCGGGATCTACATTTAAAATATTGACGCTTGCATCCGCTTTGGACAGCGAGGTATGCAGTCTTGATTCAACCTACTACTGTAACGGCGGATATATAGTCAACGGCGAACGTATAAAGTGTTGGCGTCATGCCGGACATGGAGATCAGGATTTAACAAAGGCGACCGAAAATTCCTGCAATTGCTGTTTTATGCAACTTGCTCTGAATATGGGCAAGGAGACTTTTTACGATTATCTTTACTCATTCGGTTTGGGTGAAAAGACGGGTGATTTTTTTGACGGTGAATCATCGGGCATTGTAACAAATGAGAAGTACATAACCGACAATGACCTTGCTCGAATAGGCTTTGGGCAAAGCATCGCCGTCACACCTATTCAGCTTGCAAGTGCTGTTTCCGCCGCTGTAAACGGAGGAAAGCTCTATACGCCTTATATCGTTGAACAGGTCATAGAGGCTGACGGCACTGTCGTTGATTATGGCGGATCCAATTATGTTCGTGACGTCATTAGCGAAGAAACATCGGCAACGGTAAGAAAAATACTTCAAAGCGTAGTTGATAACGGTACGGGCAAAAACTGCCAAATTGAGGGGTACTTTGTAGGCGGAAAAACCGGAACAGC
>CAYPXV010000117.1:0-2468 GCA_964414925.1 uncultured Clostridium sp.
GGGTTACGGGTAAATGCAACACCGGTTCCGCTGTCGTCACCCATGTTACCGAATACCATGCTCTGAACGTCTACGGCAGTACCCCAGCTTGAGGGGATGTCGTTCTGACGGCGATAGAAGATTGCACGGGGGTTATCCCAGCTGCGGAATACAGCCTTTATAGCTTCGATAAGCTGTGTCATGGGATCCTGAGGGAAGTCAAAGCCCTTCAGCTTCTTGAACAATACCTTGTATTCCTCAACGATTTGCTTGAGCTGTTCGGCGTTAAGTTCGGTATCGAGTTTGCAGCCGTTCTTCTTCTTTGCTCCGTCAAAGATTTCATCAAAATAATCCTTCTCGACTTCCATTACGACGTCGGAGAACATCTGAATGAATCTGCGGTAGCTGTCATATGCAAAACGTTCGTTTCCTGTAAGGTTTGCAAGTGCTACAACCGTTTCGTCGTTAAGTCCGAGGTTGAGAATGGTGTCCATCATGCCGGGCATACTTGCTCTTGCGCCGGAACGAACCGATACCAGGTACGGATTTTCCAAACTTCCGAATTTCTTGCCGACCTTGGCTTCAACCGTTGCCAATGCTGCCTTTATCTGCTCGATGATATCGTCACCGATTACTTTGCCATCCTGATAATAGCGTGTACATGCTTCCGTCGTTACCGTAAAACCATAGGGAACGGGAAGACCGATATTTGTCATCTCGGCAAGGTTTGCACCTTTTCCGCCGAGAAGCTCTCTCATGTTTGCATTACCTTCGTCAAAAAGGTATACATACTTGTTAGACATATTTTCCTCCGAAATTATCTTTGTTGTTTCAACATCTCATTATACATTCACTTTTTTTTAATTTCAAGTATTTACCTCGTATTTTTTCTCGATTTTTTGCGGAAAATTAATATATCTTTCAAAAGGAGCTAAATTGACATGAACGGTAAAACAAAAAAGAATCCAAGAGCGGATGAAAAAACAAAATCCGTCGAAACAAATTATGCCGCATCGGCAAACGGAGCAACGGGAATGATGTATTCGCCCGCACATAATAGACAGGAGTATGAAAGCTTAAAAAATTTGCACGGGCTTCAGTCAACGGAGTTTGCCCAAATAATCGACGATGACGATGGCAGGGATTTTCACGAAAGAAACAGGGAAAATATCTTGGATGAATATAACAGCGAACTATCCGAGATAGACCCCGACATCAACTATATCAATTCGCACGATGATTATCATGCTTCCATGCGCCCGTTCTCGTTTGTAGACTTCTCAAACGGTGAAACCGAAAAATGATTAAAATGCCTATTGCAAAAAATTCGGTTATACGCTATAATGAAACTGTAATCGAATAAATCCGCTGGGTGTGCATGCTTGATGAAAGTGTGCTGAGATTGAGCCTTTGAACCTGTCTGGTTAAGACCTGCGTAGGGAAGCGGTACGGAAATTCAGCATTAATGCCTCCGCACCGTTTGCGGAGGCATTCTTTTACGGAAAGGAACATCATGCTTTTTGATGGTTTTAAGTTTGTCCTCATAGATAAGCTTAATGAACTGCAAGCAAAGGAATGGATTATGCTTGCCGCTGCCACAGTGCTTGTCGCTGTTATCGTTCTGTTTCTCATTCAGAGACGCAGAATGGAAGAACTACAAGACGTCCCGTCGAATAAAGTCAGCCCTACCCTTATAATGGTACACGGCGCACTCTGCATATCCCTTGCCTTCGTACTCAGCTATATCAAGCTCTTTTCAATGCCCCTGGGCGGTTCGATAACGCTGGCAAGTATGCTGCCTCTTATGCTCTATTCCAACAGGTACGGAGTGAAATGGGGACTGCTCGCAGGATTTGTTTACGGATTGTTGCAATATGTTCAGGGCGGTTACATTACTCACTGGGCTCAGTTCTTACTGGATTACCCCATCGCCTTTGCACTTATCGGACTTGGCGGTTTAACCCGCGGTAAACATAACCTCGTTCTTTCCGTCTTGATTGGCGGTACGGCAAGGTTCATCGCTCACCTGATATCGGGAATGCTCGTTTACGGCGAATATGTAATGATCGGTGCAGATGCCGTAACCGATGTCGCATTCGGTACGATGTTAAGCTCAAATTTCATCGTTTCCTTTACATATAACGCTCCCTATATGTTTGCCGATATTGCTATCTGTGCAATTATCGCCCTTATTCCTTCGTTCGTGAAGGCTATAGGCAAGGCACTTCATTATTAAACTTTACTAAAACTGTTACCGATAATACCGGCATAGACCGACTGTGTAACAAATCTCGGCGATACTCGGTTTCCCCAATCGAGTATCGCTTTTGTTATTAGCGAAATATTTGTAACCGTTTTACATTGTTCGGCGTAAAAAGTGTGATTTCTTTCCCAAAGTTCGTTGCATTTTTTGTGATTATGAGCTATACCTTTAAAAATTATGAACTTTTTGTTAACAATTCCCTTTTTACCGTAATTTTCCCTGTTTT
>CAYPXV010000118.1:0-2379 GCA_964414925.1 uncultured Clostridium sp.
GAAAGTAGGCTCTATATTTGGCAGCACCGTTGCCGCACCGTATGTTCAGCGTGTACTTTCACAGATACTGCCATATGCAGGAATTGAGCCGTCACACATGTCGGAAACAGTCGTTATTCCCGATGTAATCGGAATGACAACAACTGAGGCAAACAGGACTCTTGCGGCAGCAGGACTTGAAGGAATATATGAGTGCAATGAAATCGTAACCATGCAGGTTCCGTCCGCAGGGCAAAGTGTTGTAAAGGGTTCATCTGTTCTGTTATATACCGGCTATGAAGGAGTCAACGAGACCTACGAACCTGAAAGCACATTTACCGTTAAAGTGCCCAGTCTTGTAGGCATGACGGCAGTTAAGGCGTATAATGCATTAAACGAACTCGGACTAAAGATGGAAACCAATCCTTCCGACCCCTATGGTTTTGTTCTTGAGCAGAGCATAGTTGCAGGTACGGAGGTTGAATACGGAACGACAATAACTCTGCGTTTCGGTTATGATTATAATGAATGAAAAAATAAATGTCAAAGGAATGTGATATTATGCTTATAAGTAAGATGATAAAAAACATTGAGTGCAAAGTAATCGGGGAAGATTGTGACATCAACAGAATCGAATATGACTCTCGCAGAGTGAAGCCCGGAAATTTATTTGTATGCGTAAACGGCACTTATTTAGACGGACATCAATTTGCACAAGCGGCACTGGACGCAGGAGCGGTTGCACTTTTAGTTGAAAGACAACTTCCTTTCAATGTGCCGCAAATCATCGTTTCCAACACCAGGACCGCCATGGCTGAAATGGCAGCGGAGCTGTATGAACAGCCTGCGAAGGGAATAACGGTTATCGGTGTAACAGGTACCAACGGCAAAACAACGACAACATATCTTTTAAAAAACATATTCGAGAAAGCAGGGCATCGAGTCGGTGTTATCGGAACAATACGAAACATGGTCGGCAATGCAATTATTCCGGCAACACACACTACTCCCGAAAGTGTAGAGCTGATGCGTATGTTCAGGGTAATGCGTGATGCAGGTGTTGAAATAATCATTATGGAAGTCAGTTCCCAGGCATTGGATCAGCACAGAGTTCACGGAATAAACTTTACTATAGGCGGATTCACCAACTTGACGCAAGATCACCTTGATTACCATAAAACACTTGAAAATTATCTTCTTGCGAAAAAGATAATGTTTGAAAACTCCGAGTATGCGGTAATAAATGCCGACGATGCAAGCAGTTACAGGATGATAGAAGGGCTTGGAATAGATAGTTGCAGTTACGGAATTAAGAACGGAAATGCTAATGTTCGAGCAACAAACATCGAGTTTACGTCAACGGGGGTTGAGTTTGACCTCATTGCCGAAGATAAGGTTATAAATCTGAATCTGCAATTGCGCGGATTATTCAATGTTTACAACTCCGCTCTCGCCGCCACGATAGCGTTGAAATACGGAATAGATGCGGAGCAGATAAAGGAGGGACTTGAAAGTGTTCGAGGTGTTCCGGGCAGAATGGAAGTTCTTGACAGCGAAGGATTTGACTTCAATGTTATTCTTGACTTTGCACATACACCCGACGGAATAATGAATGTACTTTCATCCGTTCATGAATTTGCAAAAGGAAGAGTTATTACGGTATTCGGATGCGGTGGCGACAAGGATAAAACGAAGCGACCTATAATGGGAGAAATGGCAGGACGATATTCCGATTACTGCGTTGTCACCAGTGATAACCCCAGAACAGAGAACCCCATGGCTATAATTGATATGGTATTGGAGGGAGTTCAGAGAACGAACTGTGAATACAAAGCAATAGAAAATCGTCGTGAAGCAATTCGTTACGCTTTATCCATAGCGAAAGAGAATGATGTTGTTGTTCTTGCAGGAAAAGGACATGAAACCTACCAGGAGGTAAACGGTGTAAAACATCCGTTTGATGAGAAGATCGTAGTTGCCGAATTGCTTGAAGATATGAGAAAGAGGAACTAACGATTATGCAACGAATGATTTTTGCGTTTATTGCGGCAGCGATTATAAGTATTTTGCTTGCACCCGTTTTTATTCCCTTATTAAAACGGCTGAAATTCGGACAAGTTGAACGCAAGGAAGGTCCTCACGCAAATTCCGCAAAAGAGGGTACGCCGACAATGGGCGGGATAATGTTTTTAATAAGCATAGTTCTTGCCTGCATTGTTTTCTCGATATTTAATATTGCACTGAGTTTTTCCATACCCTCACTGTGCATAATGCTTGCGTTCGGGTTGGTAGGCTTCTTGGATGATTTTATCAAAGTTAAGCTCAAGCGTAATCTCGGATTAAGAGCTTACCAAAAGATAATAGCTCAATTGCTTTTATCATTTGCAGTTGCGTATTATG
>CAYPXV010000119.1:0-2360 GCA_964414925.1 uncultured Clostridium sp.
TTTTTATTAAGCTGCCAGTGCGATTCTTGCGGTCAAGGTTGCATCCTGAACATTGATTATTCCATCATTGTTAATATCACAGAACGGAATGATATCATCGCCCAACTGACCGAAACCGAGAGAATAACGCAAGATGATATTCGCATCTGCAAGCGTTACGATACCGTCGCCGTTTGCGTCGCCGAGGATACCGTCGGGTTCGTCATCCTCAACGGGCATGCAATGAGGATTATCGAAAAGCTGGGGATATAAATAACCGCTTTCGGGGTTGATTTCCCAGTAGTAATCGAATCTGTATCCGTCAAAGCTTTCCTGAAGCTGCATCTGTTCGTGGGTGAGGGCAGTGCCGTAAATATCGCCCTGCTCACAGCATGTGTCAAGATAATAAGCTCCTACGGGTTCATAGTCGTTAGGACCGTAAGAACCTACTAATGCACCTACAAATTCCTGTCCGGTAATGATTCCGGCATTGTAACTGTTCTGTACCCAGATACCGACTTCGTCTTCTACATTCAGATTGCTATGACCGATAAATCCGCCGACATAGCGTTCACCCGTTATGTTTCCGCTGTTATATGAGTTAAAGGTATCACAGCATGTACCTTCGCTTAAACCGAACAAACCACCGACATTTTCTATGCCGTTGATGCTGCCGCTGTTATAACATTCATAAATGCATCCGTGTCTTGAATGTCCTATTACGCCGCCGACGTTGGTTTCACCGTTTACCTTTCCGGCATTGAAACAATAGTTGATTGAAGTATATTCGGCATAACCGACTGCTCCGAATACACCGCCTACATTTTCTATACCTGTTACCGAACCGAGATTGTGGCAGTCCGTTGCGTAGCTGTACCATGATGCGTCGGCATAATAGCCCATAACGCCGCCTACATATGTCTCACCGACAACTTTTGCACCGTTTGTGCAATAAGCGGGGTCAAATTCACTGTTTTCGGATTCGCCCATTCCGACAAGACCCGCAACATAATCTCTACCGCATACATACGATTCCGCAACGTTTATATATGACATTGTGCCGCCGCAGCAATAACCGAACAAGCCCTGGTAATCGGATTCGGGTTTGTTGATGTAGAGTCCGTATACGGTATGTTCGTTACCGTTGAAAACCGCAAAAGAGAAACCGTTGCCGTCATTGCCGCCAATCGCTGTCCATTCATTTGCAGGGGTGCTTGTTTTGCCCCAGTTTTTCCAGTCGGAAGTGTCATTGAGATAAATGTCGTTTACAAGCTCGAAACATTGACCGTCATAGGAAACACCGCTGTTTACCTGCTGTGCAAGGTATGCAAGCTCCGCAGCCGTTTCGATAATGTATGGATTGTTTGTTGAACCCATGCCGGATGCAAAGCCGGATGCTATGCTGCCGTCCCAAATCTCGACGTCTTGGGGAACATTTGTCTGAGCAACTAATGATGTTGCGTTCGGAATCATTACGATTGTCATAGCAATAGACGCTATAATGGCAATAATTCGTCTGTTAAGATTTTTCATTTTTAACCTCCGTTAAATTAATTTGCAGTCCGAAAATGAATCAAATATCAGAGAATATTTACGGTTTCTCGGATTACATCGTAAATCTATTCTACCATAAAAAAAGGGTATGTCAACAATATTTAACGTATATAAACAGAGACTAAACAAAATCTAACTTAAATAAATCGGACTGTGCCGAAGCACAGCCCGATAATTCAATTACAATAGGATTATTCCATATCGTTGAGTTTCTTATAATATTCGTATTTGCTTTCAGCTTCCTGTTCAGCGCGAGCGAAGAGTTCTGCTGCGAGTTCGGGGAACTGCTGTTTAAGTGCAGCATAACGTCCTTCACCCATGATGAAGTCGGAGTAGCTTGCCGTTGCGGGCTTGCTGTCAAGGATGAAGGGATTCTTGCCCTGAGCAGCGAGGTCGGGATTGTACCTGTAAAGGGGCCAATAGCCTGCTTCAACAGCTTTCTTTGCCTCTGCCTGTGCCTTACCCATGCCGGCCTTGATGTTGTGGTTGATGCAGGGAGCATAAGCGATTATGAGGGAAGGTCCTTTGTATGCTTCAGCTTCGGTTATTGCCTTGAGCAACTGCTCGGGATTTGCACCCATGCAGACCTTTGCAACATATACATAGCCGTAGCTCATTGCCATCATACCGAGGTCTTTCTTCTTGGTACGCTTACCTGCTGCTGCGAACTTAGCAACGGAACCGGTAGGTGTTGCCTTTGATGACTGTCCGCCGGTGTTGGAGTAAACCTCGGTGTCCATGACAAGAACGTTGACGTCTTCGTCCATTGCAAGAACATGGTCAAGTCCGCCGTAACCGATGTCGTATGCCCAACCGTCGCCACCGAA
>CAYPXV010000120.1:0-2350 GCA_964414925.1 uncultured Clostridium sp.
GGAGGATGAGCTGTGCGGCTGATTTGCCGTACTTCTTGCCGAGTTTAGCAAAAAGGGATTCTTCCAGAAGTGCCTTGTCTCCATGTCCCGGCGGATACCATGCCTGTTCCACAATGCCGTTTTCATGCAGGAAGGCTTTCAGTTCGTTTTCCTGATTGTAGGGGTGTAATTCCGTCTGTAAGACGGTGGGCTTGACTTCGCAGATGCTCAGTATTTCCTTAATTTCCTCTGCCGTAAAATTGGAAAGACCGATTGCCTTGACTTTTCCTTCTTTATAGGCTTTCTCCATCAGCTTATATCCTGCGATATAGTTGCCGGTTCTATGAACAAGCCGTTGAGCAGGGTGGCGATACGGAAATTCGCAAGCTGCTGCCCGACCATCTGCCTAAAGAAATTCAGAAGGCATACGATAACGCACACAGTTAAAAACTATGAAATACACCGATGTGTTAATTGCGGAACATCAAAAGCCTGAATCGACCGACTGAATATTAGGGAGAACTCCTATTTTTTTCAACATCCTGTACAGCACCGGCAACGGCATACCGATTATGGTGAAATAATTACCGTTGATCCTTTCGACAAACATACCGAACGGTCCCTGTATACCGTATGCTCCTGCTTTGTCGTACGGTTCATTTGAATTTACATAGGTTTCTATTTCATCATCGGACAGATCGCAGAACGTTACGTCGGTTGTATCAACTTCTACCTGCGTTGTTTCGCCTGATATTACAGCCACTCCCGTATAAACGGTGTGTGTGTTGTTTGACAGCAGTTTGAGGATTCGTCTTGCATCCTGTTTATCATTCGGTTTTCCGATTATTTCACCCCTGAACGCAACGACGGTATCCGAACCTACAACGGCAAGTTCGGACGGTGCATTGCCCTGCGAAACAAGCTTATCGTAAACTGCCCTTGCCTTCCTTTCTGCCAGAATGCTTACAAATTCGGCAGGGTCGGATTCAAGTATATGCTCATCCGCATTACTTGTAATAATTTCATAATCATATCCGCACATGCTCATGAGTTCCCTTCTCCTTTGAGAAGAACTTGCAAGAATCAATCTCATTTTAAATGCACCTTTCCACTTTGCAAATCTTTACTTCAAACTCATTTTATCAGAAAAAAATTTTCATTGCAATAGTTAACGTCGGCATATGGTGGAGCAAAGTAGAAAAATTTTTCATAAAAATGGAGAAAACGTATTGACAAATGGAAACTAAAGGATTAGAATTAGTTCATGGGGGGGAGTTTACCCTTATTTTCACTACATTTATCACATAAACCATTTGAAAGGAGGATTGAATATGGCTGAAGTAGATTTTGCTAATCCCAGATTTTACGGTCAGGCAAAAGTATCTATAGATCCCAAGACCAGAATATTCTTTCCGTCCAAATGGCAAGATAAGATCGGTGATTTTGTGATTATACATAAGGGACTCGGGCGCATGGGAGACGGAAAATATTTAGAATTGACCACTCCCGAAGTATTTAATGAATTAATCGAAAGAATAAACACTATACCGTCCACGAACAGAAAATACGACCAACTCATCAGTTTTATAATGGGCAATGCCGAAGAAGTAAAACCTGATAAACAATTTAGAATACTTATTCCCAAGTATCTTGCTGAATATGCCGAACTTGATTCTGACGTAACTCTGGTCGGACAAGGGAAACAACTGATGATTTGGAATAGTAAGAAATACGAAATAGCCGAGAGCGGATACAATCACAGCGCAATGTGTGATGACTTCGATATGTTAAATCAGATTTTGCAGGGAGACGCTTAATAAATGGACGAATTTTATCATCAACCGATAATGGTTTCTCAAGTTATAAACCTGCTGAATCCGAAACGAGGAGGAGTCTTTGTTGACGGAACACTGGGTGGCGGCGGTCACAGCAAGTATATACTTGACGATTTGCCCGACGGTTCAAGACTTATCGGCATTGACCGTGACGACGATGCATTAGCTGCGGCAGGTAAAAGACTCGGACAAAATCCCTCGTTCAAAGCCGTTAAAGGAAATTTCTTTAACATGAAGGAGATAATTTACTCCGAAGGATTTGACGGAGTTGACGGCATATTGTTAGACTTAGGTGTTAGCTCCCATCAACTTGACGAAGGAAAACGAGGATTCTCCTATGGCATAGATGCCCCGCTCGACATGCGAATGGACAAGCAACAAGACTTCAGCGCATATAATGTTGTAAACGGTTACAGCGTACCTCAACTGAACGAAGTAATCCGAAATTACGGTGAGGAACGTTTCAGCTTACGTATTTCAAAGGCGATTGAAACGGCAAGAGCAAAATCTCCTATACGTACAACCGGTGAGCTGTC
>CAYPXV010000121.1:0-2347 GCA_964414925.1 uncultured Clostridium sp.
TCGGCGCTTTATATGAGAGACTTGAAGTCAATGCTCATTCAACAGTAAAGAGAACATACATAGAACTCGATCGGATGGTGAGCCGTCAATGAAGATATCCTCAACAAAAAAGCTTATTGTTGATGTAAATCCGTATCGCACAACGGCTGCTCTTGTTGAAGGCGATCGTCTATGTGAAATACATGCGGAGGATACAAAAAAACAGAAGCTTGTCGGCGATATATATAAAGGGGTAGTACAATCCGTCCTGCCCGGTTTATCTGCTGCATTTGTTAATATAGGTCAACATAAAAACGCTATTCTTCATTTTAGCAATGTGCGCATAGATGATAGACGCAATGGTGGAAGTCGTTTTTCACCGCCACCACCGGGTGCCGACATATCCAAGTGTATTAAGGTAGGACAAGCGGTTATAGTTCAGGTTTCAAAAGAACCTATTGGAACAAAAGGACCTAAGCTTACAATGAGTATAACACTTCCCGCTCATACATTGGTTCTACTACCGGGATGCGAAATGGTTTGTATAAGCAAGCGTTTTCGCTCCGGCTTTCAGCGTAACCGTGTAAAAGCTCTCCTTTCCGAACATCTTCCGAAAGACATGGGCGTTATCGCACGTTCGGAATCCGAGATGATGGACGATGATAAAATCTTAGCTGATTTTGAAGCATTACATACAAAATGGAAAGAAATCGAAAAAGGACTCGATATTGCTCCTGCCCCCGGACTTATTTGGCAAGATGAAGATTTAATATTACGAGCAGTTCGTGAGTTAATGCGTTCGGATGTTGAAGAATTATTCATCAATTCAAAAGAGGGGTATGACAGGATAATCTCATTATTATCAACAACCACACCTCATTTGGTAAACAGGGTAAAGTTTGTTGATGATGAAACCGATTTAATTGAAAGATTTAATCTTCGCAAGCAAATAAACATTGGACTTGACAGATATGTATGGCTGAAAAGCGGCGCTTATCTTGTATTCGATAAAACGGAAGCATTAACCAGTATTGATGTTAATACAGGGAAAAATGTCGGTGATAGAAATTTGCAGGAAACGATTCTTGCGACCAATCTTGAAGCGGTTGATGAAATTGCACGCCAAATCAGACTTAGGAATATCGGAGGGATAATTGTCATTGACTTTATAGATATGATTCCGCAGCAAAATAGAGAAACGGTCGTCTCCGCACTGAAAGCTGCCATGGGCAATGACAACGCAAGACCCGTTGTGTTTCAAATGACCAATCTCGGACTTGTTGAAATGGCACGTCGCCGTACAGGAAAAAGTCTTGCCGAGCTTTTCACAGACAAATGCCCGTCATGCGACGGTCACGGAATTACACTGTCTGCTCAAACGGTAGCTTTAAGAGCACGTAACCGTTTGATGCACCTAATCCGTTACGGAAACAAATCTCTTGTTGTGTATGCGCTTCCTTCTGTTATCACTGCACTGAAGCCCATAATCGAGCATGACATGCTCATCGGTCTGATAGAAAAAGATGTTAAAGTAACTTACCGAAACAATTTCTTCCTTTCTCCGTCAGATGTTGATATCAAAGTTAATCAAGGATAATAAAAATGAAAAAAACACTTGTATTTTTATTTAGACTTTTTCTGATTGTCTTGGGAAGTGTGCTTGTTTTAAGTTCTTTGCTTGCTTTAACCATAAGCAACATGAACTTCGGTATAGTAATGTCGTTTATCATCGGCACTCCCCTACTTATTTGGGGCATATTTTATCGCCAAATTACGGATTTATTTTCTCGTTTCGTACTCGGTAAAATTGTCAAGTGGTGTATGTTAGGTTGCTATTTGTCTTTTTCGGTTATTTTCTTTCTGACATTCATTTTAATGAAAACAGTTCCGGCAACAGAATCGTGCAGCGACTACGATGCGATTATTGTTTTAGGTGCGGGAGTAAGAGGAAACAGACCTTCCGCCACGCTCTCATACAGACTTGATAAATCCATTGAAGTTTTTAATTCATGCGAAGATGCCATAATAATCGTAAGCGGAGGTAGAGGCAAGGACGAATCGATAAGCGAAGCATCTGCTATGAAAAATTACCTTGTTTACAAAGGGATTAAAGAAGATGCCATCATAATGGAGGATAGGTCAACAAGCACGGAAGAAAATTTTGCTTTTAGTAAAAAAATAATCGAAAATCTATATCCGAATGGTGCAAAAATTGCATTTGTTACCAACGATTTTCACGTTTATAGAGCAAAAAAGATCGCAGAAAAGCAAGACATTTCCGTGGATGGAATTGCATCGAAAGACTTTGCCCCTCTTGTCATAAATACTTATTTGAGAGAATGTGCTGCCATAGTCCAATATTTCCTGA
>CAYPXV010000122.1:0-2186 GCA_964414925.1 uncultured Clostridium sp.
TACCCAGTCAGCACCTACGGTTACGGAATTGATTCTTGCCATTGTCTGCGGTATAGTGCTGGGTGGCATTTCCCTGAATCTGCCCGAAAAAATTTTGAAAGATGAAAACACCCCTTATGGCTATAATAAATGCAGCGGATATTTAAGTAAATACACAAAGGAGTTAAACGAAAATGTACCACATCAGCCATGACAAACGAGCCGTACAGTCTGCGAAGCTAATCTATGACGGACTTATCAAGTGCCTTGAAATGAAATCCTTCGACCGAATCACCGTTACCGATGTACAAAAGGTCTCGGGTGTGGCACGCACCACCATTTACCGCTGTTTTGATAACCTGTCGGACATTCTCTATTGGCGTTGCGACCTCTGTTTTCGGGAGGCACTTAACAGCGTCGAACCTATGGAAAAACTAAGCGAGCTTACGCTGATGCAAAGCTATTTTTCCTACTGGACAGCACATAGCGATATTTTAAAACTTCTGATCGACATCAACCGCCAAGACATCATCTATGCCTGTCATATGAAAAATGCCAAGGCATTGGAGCAAGTCTACGGCAAACTTCCCGGCATGGACGAGACCGACGCACGCTACTTCATGGCAATCCGTACCGGCGTAACCATCAGTATGCTGAAAGCATGGCTTGACGGCGGAAGAAAAGAAACCGGCGAGGAAATTGTTGGTATTCTTAGGGAGCAGTTTGAAAGTATTCAGGTTGTTGACAGATAGGATTCGAATTATTGAAACCAAATCGAGATTTTAGAGTATTAAGTGTCACAAAGAATTTCATAAAATGGTATTGCAATCATTCGAGATTTAGAATACAATGGAATTAAAACATCCGGGAGGTATAATTATGGATTTTATGTCGGCAAGGGAGGCCGCTGACAAATGGGGCATATCTCAAAGACGAGTTGCGATCCTGTGCTCCGAAAACAGAATTGACAATGCAACCATGGTTGGCAATATGTGGATTATTCCAACCACAGCAAAAAAGCCGATTGATGCAAGAAGTACTCGGTATATAAGAAGTGATGTAAAGAAGGTAAAACCGTTTTTAAAGTGGGCGGGAGGTAAAGGACAATTACTTTCCGAAATCGAAAATTATTATCCATTTAAAAACGGAATGATAACGAAATATGCCGAACCTTTTGTCGGCGGCGGTGCGGTACTCTTTGACATACTAAATAAATATGACCTTGAGGCTGTTTATGTCAGTGACATCAATGCGGAACTTATCAACACCTACAGCGTTATCAGAGATGATATTGATGAACTTATTGATTTGCTGATGGTTATGCAAAACGAGTTTGTACCGATGAATACAGACGACCGCAAAGCATACTATTTGGCGAAAAGAGAACGTTTCAACGACTTAAAAGTAAACAATAAAGAAAATAACGATATTGAAAAAGCAGCATTGATGATTTTCCTAAATAAGACTTGTTTCAACGGTCTGTTTCGAGTGAATAAAAAAGGGTTGTTTAACGTTCCTATGGGTTCTTACAAGAATCCTATGATTTGTGATGAGGAAAATCTGCGAGCTGTTTTCGAAAAGCTTCGGAACGTAACGATTGTGTGCGGAGACTATAGAAAAGCCGCTGATTTTATTGACGAAGATACCTTCGTTTATTTCGACCCGCCTTATCGTCCCATCACCGATACGGCAAGCTTTACCGCATATACGGAAAATGTGTTTAACGATAAAGAGCAAATTGAGCTTGCAAAATTTGTAGACGATATGCATGAAAAAGGTGCAAAAGTGCTTGTTAGCAATTCAGACCCTAAAAACACCGATGCAAGAGATGATTTTTTTGATAATATCTATTCTTCCTACAACATCAAGCGAGTTGAAGCAACCCGTATGATTAACTGTAACAGTGAGTCAAGAGGGAAGATTAAAGAGCTGCTTATATCGAATTTTTAGAAAAATAACTATAAAAATGATAATCAAACATAGGTTTTTAGCATCGACCGATATGATTTTAAAATCATATCATCGGCAGATTTCGGCATAGGAGAAGAAAAATATGGCAAACAGAATTTTTAGCACCTGGTTATCCTGTTTTCGTGACAGCATTGCAGATTACGAGTATTACATAGACTTCAGAAAAGTTTATCATAATGTCGATGGTATCAAGGTTGAGCTTAATATTCTCAACTCGCTTATTGGTTCTAAAAATA
>CAYPXV010000123.1:0-2112 GCA_964414925.1 uncultured Clostridium sp.
ATTTCAGAGTTCTCGGATTACTTTACCACTTTCTTTTTATCATGCCTCCTTAAAAAATTAAGTTGAATAAGAGTATCAGTATTACGCCCGGAACACCGAGTAAGCCTGTGATAAAGGCTGTAAGATAGTTTATCGTAATTTCAAAGAATTTCAGATTAAGTAAATCTACAAAGATGTAATTAAAGATAAACAAAATCAGTGCGCCCAATGCCGAGTTTATAAGTAGTTTAACAAATACTTTTAAACTTATTTTGAATAGCTTGAAAATAACAAACAGTGCTATAAGTACGGCAATAAATACAATAACAGCACCTTCCATATTATACCTCCGTTTTTAGCTTTTCCTATCTCTCATCCGAAGCTCTATACCTGTTCAGCAAGTAAAGATATTTATTCTTAGCCGCTTCGATTTCCATAATCGCTATTTTCGATTGTTCTCCGTAGCAATTCTCATAGCGAGACATTGCTTGTTTCCATAACAATAATGCCGATAAAACTTCGGTTCTTTGACTTTTCATTAACAATTTTCTTCCCCGTATTCATAAGTTCATTTTAACTTAGTTTATGTAATGCGGGGAAGAATATGTTAATTTAAACAGCTTAACCCCAGAGATATTTCTTTTGTTCGTCGGTAAGAACGTCAAGCCCGAGATTCATTGCATGAAGTTTCATATCGATTACCGCATCGTCAATTTGCTTCGGAACATTATAAAGACCTGCTTGCATATTTCTACCGTTTTCTACAAGGTACTTTGCGGATAATGCCTGGATTGCAAAACTTAAATCCATTATCTCCGCAGGATGACCGTTGCCTGCAACTATATTTACAAGCCTTCCGTCGGATAAAAGATTTATCTTTCTTCCGTCGCTCATTATGTAACCGTCTATAAACGGTTTTCTCTCCTCAATGCTGACGGCTAATTCACGAAGGTCGTTCTTATTTATTTCAACATCAAAATGTCCGGCATTCGCAAGCAGAACATTATTCTTCATGAGCTCGAAATGACGCTTGCATATAACGTCGCAGCAGCCTGTAGCGGTGATGAAAATATCTCCAAGCGGTGCTGCATCATCCATCTTCATTACCCTGAATCCGTCCATTGCAGCTTCCAATGCTCGGAATGGGTTTATTTCTGTAATAATGACATTAGCTCCCAATCCCTTTGCACGCATGGCTATTCCACTGGAACAGAAACCGTAACCCGCAACAACTACAGTTCTTCCTGCTACCATGTTATTTGTCGAATTCATAATTCCGTCCCATACACTTTGTCCTGTTCCGTGTCTGTTATCAAATAAATGCTTGCAGTCCGCATCGTTAACAGCTAACATCGGAAACGGCAGACTTCCGGAATTGACCATTGAACGAAGTTTAAGTATGCCTGTAGTTGTTTCTTCACAACCGCCTATGAGATTTTCCGCATATTCGGGATGCCGCTGTGTCAGCATTGTTACAAATTCTCCGCCATCATCAATGATAATGTGAGGCTTGACCTCGAGTACCCTGCGGATATGTTCGTAATATTCTGCGTCGTTGGCACCGAAGAAGGCGTGGACGTTCAATCCTTCCTCTACCAGTGCGGCACAAACGTCGTCTTTGGTTGATAAAGGATTGCTGCCCGTTATCGACACGTCTGCACCGCCGTCACGAAGAACCGTGGCAAGATATGCGGTTTTGGGTTCTAAATGTATGCACACCGCTACCTTTAATCCTTTGAACGGTTGCTCGATTATAAACTGTTCTCGAATTTTATTAAGAACAGGCATAAAATCCTTTACCCATTCAATTCTCTTTTTTCCGAGTGGGGCAAGGGAAATATCTTTTATTGTGCTCATTTGTTTTACCTCTGCTGATTGAGATTTTCTTCTTTACAAGACAGATTGATTATACCACAGCAAAATATCATTGGCAATAAAAAACAATAAAGAGACAAATAAACATTCTCTTGAATGTATCTGTCTCTTTAATTCTGCTTAGGTAATAACCTTAGTCAAGGTTTATATTCACTATACGTCCGCGGCAGCCGTTACGGGGAACGTTGGCACCGTTTGCTTCGTCCCACCTTTGCCACTTCCGTTCGTTAGGTTATAAATTTTTTTCATTATTTTAAA
>CAYPXV010000124.1:0-2099 GCA_964414925.1 uncultured Clostridium sp.
CTGCGCTGTCATGCAGAATGGAACGACGGTTATGAGCTTATAAACAGAGAGAAAACCGGTAAGATATACGGTGTGGAGGAAATTGTGTTTCAAGCGGAAATCTCCCGAAAGGAGGAATTGTCCGCAAAATGCACACGCATTGATGAAGTTAGACTATATTCAAAAATGATACTGACAAAACAGTAGTATTTGCGTGACCCTTGCGGCAGCGCATCAATCCCCTATTGGAAACAAAAATCCGTCATCATACCGAAAAACATGAAGATTGTGCATGGTAGCAAGTATGATGAAAAAAACATGAAAGATTATACGGACGAAACCTATTTTCGCCTGTATCACGATCTTAAAAAAATAACCGAACCGATACTTCCCATGGGCTTTTCCGTCCGCAAAGCAAGTCTTACGGAATTTGCGGCACATATCAACAGTTGCTACGATAAAATCGGCGTAAGCGAAACGGAACTTTGCAATTACACGAACAGAGCTGTTTACGCCGAATCGCTGTGGTTGGCGGTTCAAGACGACAAAACGGGTGAAATTGTCGCTACCGCTATAGGCGAGCTGGATTCGGAAATCGGTGAAGGTATTTTGGAATGGGTTCAGGTGTCGGAGAACTATCGCAATCACAGACTTGGCTGTTTCCTCGTTACGAAACTTCTATGTCAAATGAAGGATACCGCCCGTTTCGCCACGGTATCGGGGCAATGCAATAATCCGTCAAACCCTGAAAAATTGTACCGTAAATGCGGTTTTATCGGAAATGATGTGTGGCATATACTTCATCTTCGATGAGAAATTTTAACTAAAGAGCTAATCGACTTAGAAAACGATTAGCTCCCTTTTTATGCACATTAATAACATTACAGTCGCATTATTTGCGCTGTTTTTTAAAAAACAACTTATTGACGGAAAAGTTCATTCTTTTTTCGGAATCAACGGCATATAGAGGAAACTATCATACTTGCCTCCTGTATAAATGCGATGTCTGCCGTAGTTCACATCTTTAGGCATATCGGCAGTGTCCACCTTTGAACCTGCAAACATCTCCTCGCCGCCAATGGTGTACATTTCGATTTTTTCGTTCGGCATATAGGTAAATCCCTCTTTCGGCAAATTAATCTTTGCCATTTTAAGTTTAAACGGTCCTGTCCACAGCTTCCTTGTCTTATATGGGGAAACGGTAACACGAAGAATATCTCCTTTTTTGAATTTCAGTCCCATGGGCCAGATGAGAATATCTATTGGAACAATTTCACCTTTGTGGAGCTTTTGCTCCTGCGCCATGGACTGTCGTGGATTTTCTTCGGTACTTCTCGTTTCGTCAAGTGCCCTAAGTGAAACACGCATGTAGCCCTTTGCGGACATATCCATACCGGGACCGATGGAAAATTTATACGCCGAACCGCATGGACGACGTTTCTCCACCTTAATGAACAAGTCCATATCGTCATGGTCAACTGCTTCAACCCAAAGTCGCAGTTTCATATAGCCGAGAATTTCCGTATCCTCCGCCAATCTCATATCAAAGCGGATACCTTTTTTATTGAGGTCGGAATCATATTCCGCATAGTTTTCAGCTTCAACCACATTTTTATTTAGACTTTTCTTTGCACTGTCGAGGTAAAGCTTTTGATACACTGTGCGTGGAATCGGAAACTCCTCTTCCTCACGGTCAACGATATCCTTGCCGCCGGGATTGAGAATACTGACTCGCACCTTCGGCGTCTGTTCCCAGCCGTTGTCAATGCCTTTTAAGTATTTATCAAAGAATCTACGCAGTTCTTCGGTATGCTTCGGATTATAGTAGTCGTCCCATTCACCCGTATTATGAATACGCAACCATTTTTCTTTGGAGGAAATGCGGCGATAACCCTCCAATGTGCCGTAGGTGTGAATGGGATTTGTGTAGCTTGCGACAACATAGGCAGGAATGTCAATTTTCTCCAGATCAGCTTCCTTATCCTCCCACCATGCGTTCATGGTAGGATGTTCGCGCATCTCCGTAATCACATCTTCAATGCCGCCGTTTTCGGTAGACGCAAATGAATCGGACAGCATTTTGACAAACTCCGGCATCTGCACACCGCCACGGGTGGCAA
>CAYPXV010000125.1:0-2098 GCA_964414925.1 uncultured Clostridium sp.
ATGCCTGCTTTGTATTTGCAGTGCGTTTTCTCCTCTTTTCGACAATAAAAAGGAGAGAAGGTATTGACAAAAAGCAATGAAAATAATACAATTGCGATAAGCCTGAATTATGAAGGCAATAACGGAGATAAAACGGAGGTAGCAAGATGAATTTTTGCCCAAATTGCGGAGAACAGGTGCAGGACAGCCAATTGTATTGCGGAAAATGCGGTGCGCAGATTGAGAACTCGGAGTTAAACCCTCGTGACAGACATTACACTTTACCGCAGCAGATGAGCTGCGGCATGGCTATAGCAGGGTTTGTATGCTCTTTCTTCATAGCACTGCTCGGACTCATATTCTCCATTGTGGGACTGTGCCAAATCAATAAATACAACGGATTTCTTACGGGTAAGGGTCTTGCCGTTGCCGGAATCGTTATCTCGGCGATAACGATCGTGTTCCAGATTATCGGTTTTATGGCGTTGAAGGAGATCTTTATGACAATCCCCGGTCTTCTTATTTGACTTTGAAATAACCTAATTCCATCGCTAAAGAACTATACTGTAAGTAGAGCAAGAGCAGCCTGTGTAACTCACGGGCTGTTTTTGCTTTACAAAGCAAGAAAAAGGTTGATTATTGTAATAAAAAATGCTATAATAGGCAAAGTTGGCAATCGATTAATTAGAAAAGACAGAGTGGAAACTTGTCTATAAAGCTGTTGTGCCCTGTAGTCTGTTTCGAACATAAGTTATTCTAACGATGTCATGAGCAAATTTCAATTCCGAAAAACTGTAGAGTGAAGGGTTTATATGTTTAAGAAAAAGGTGGAAGAATTGAATCGTAAAATCAATACCGAAAAGATTCTGCGAGTTGCGTTCCTGGTCATATGCGACCTGGTGATTGTGAATTTATGTTTATTTTTGACCTTGCTTGTCCGATTTGAGTTTAACGTGAACATGCTGTTGGAACGAGAGGTTTATATAGAGAGCATAACGAAAATTGCGCCGTGCTATACGATTGTAGCTTTGATTACATTTACCCTCTGTCGATTATATGCAAGTCTCTGGGAATACGCTTCCGTTGCGGAGCTTATGCGTGTTGTAATTGCGTGTGTGATTACGGACACGGCAGGGTATTTGGCAATGCGCTTATTCGGTTTACCCGTTCCCAGAAGTTTTCCGATAATCTACGGGTTAATGCTTGTCAGCCTTATCTCGGCATTACGTTTTTCATACCGTTTTTTCAGAAGGCAGAGATTAAGCTTTCATACAAAAAAGAAGAAACGTACAATGCTGGTAGGCGGAGGACGAGCGGGAGTCATTGCGCTTAGAGACCTTCAGGGCAGTGATAAATCGGAAAATAACGTTGTTTGCATTATCGATGACGACAGGAAGAAACACGGCAGCTATATGCGCGGTGTACGCATTGTGGGCGGTAAAGAATCGATAGAAGCAGCAGTAAAAGCCTATAATATTGAAGAAATAATCATTACCATTCCTTCCGCTTCCGTATCGAAAAGGAAAGAGATTATCAATATTTGCCACAGAACCGACTGCAAAGTCAAGGTACTTCCGGGCATATATCAGCTTTCCAATGACGAAGTAAGCATAAGTCAGATAAGAGACGTTCAGATAGAGGACTTGCTTGGCAGGGACACCGTAAATATCGATATGAACGGAATAAGGGAATACGTACAGGGTCGTGTTGTTATGGTAACAGGCGGCGGCGGTTCGATAGGTAGCGAACTATCAAGACAGCTTGCCGAGTATGCACCCGGTATGCTTATCATCTTTGATATTTATGAAAATAATGCTTATGATATTCAGCTTGAACTGAAGAAGAACTATCCCTCACTCGATATCAGAGTTATAATAGGAAGCGTTAGGGATAAAGCAAGGATAGAGTCTGTCTTTGACAGGTTCCGTCCCGAAATAGTTTTCCATGCCGCAGCGCATAAGCATGTGCCGCTGATGGAGGACAGCCCGAATGAAGCGATTAAAAACAATGTGTTTGGAACCTATAAAACAGCATGTGCCGCAGATAAATACGGTGTGAAGCGTTTTATCCTGATCTCGACGGATAAAGCAGTCAACCCGACCAATATTATGGGCGCTTC
>CAYPXV010000126.1:0-2003 GCA_964414925.1 uncultured Clostridium sp.
CTCATATGACCGACTTTAACCTCTACGGCGTGTATGATGCCTGTGAAATTCTCGGAACAGGTGACGAAGACCGTGAATGTGACTACTGCGAAAGTGGCGGAGAATGTGCTGAAACAAATACCTTTGCGTTCGATACAAGAAAAAATGAAATAAGAGATGTAGCTGTGGATGAAGTGATAGAGGTAGCGATTACTGACGTTTCACAAACAATGATAATAGATCAGGCAAAGCTGATGAAAAATTGCAAATGGACACCGGTTAAAAACTTTGAATCTTATCCGAGCGGCACAGTTAAAATGTTTACTGCCGGAGTACAACAAACCGGAATTCCATATGCCAGATCTAAATATTTTAAAAGCACGGAATATGCTGATAACTGGAAAATAGTATTCAATAAAACTTCGAATACTATTGACTCAACAAGATACATTTCCATTACTTGCTTTAAAAATCAAATTGCAAACAGCAACTCATTAATATATGCGGCTTATGAAGATTTGCCTAAGGCAGGACCATTATATGGCTGTGATTGTGGTGCGTTTGTCTCTTTTTGTTGGAATATAGCAAAACAGGGCTCCGGAGAATTTAGTGATTGTGAAAGCTGCACACGGCTTTCGAGTAACGTTAGTGTATTGCAAGTCGGCGATGCCTTAGTAAAATATGATTATACAACCCAATCCGGACATTGCGTCCTTATCAAAGCCGTAAGTAGTTCGTCTGTAACGATTTGGGAGCAAACTCCACCGCAGGTTAGTGAATCGGTTTATTCAAAATCTGATATCAAAACCAAGTACTTTGACAAAGGCTATATCCCATATAGACTTAATGCCTACAATCTTACTTTCAACTCAAATGGAGGTAGCTCAATAATTCCGTACAACTATAAAGTTGCATCTACCTTTAAGTTGGGAACTTACGTACCTCTAAAAACACCGACAAAGGCGAATTATACTTTTGTCGGATGGTACGACCAAATTTCCGGTGGTAATAGAATTACCTCTTCTTCAAAAATAACGAAAGATACTACCTTATATGCCCACTGGATTATGGAATCTGTTGCCGATGGAATACCCTGCATAATACCGGAAACGGATAAAAGCGTTTATATTAATCAAAAAAAGGAGAATGAAAAATGAAGAAAAACATTAACTTAAAAGTTTTGCTTTGTCTTGCAGTAACCATCTGTACAATGTTCGTTATGTTCACCGCTTGCACAGAGACCGGTGGAAATCCGACAGCAGATCCGTCAACTGACGTTTATGCCGATCCGACGGAAAAGGCAACTTTAGTTCCAACGACTCTATCCCCTATACTTCCACCAATCGAAATAACTCATGATGTTGAGCTGCTTAATACATTCTTCGACACTCCGAGCAAAGTTGATGGTAAAACGAACGGTCAGCTTTTGTTTGAAAATTATGAGTCGGGCAATCCTTATACCTGGTATTTGCGTAGCGAAAGCGAACACCGAGAGTATGTAGCAAATGGTCATATTCACGGAGAATATGGTGATGAATTCATACTTTGGTCTAATAACGATGGCTCTCATCGCGATTACAGTGGCGATGTTGAAAGAATTGAATCATCTTTTTTATGGGATGAAGAAAGAATACTTAATTTCGGCGGAACATTATGCTTTGACGGTTTTAAATATTTGAATTCGATAGTACTGTGCAACATATCTGCGGATGAATTAATAATAGAAAATTGTGACGAATTACATACCGTTTCGGTTTCAGGAATAAGCTCCGAAGAAAATGACAGCTACTTTAAAAAAATTTACATCAATGCACGGCTTGATGACTGCTTTGGATCTCCATGTGCAAAGGAGTTTCGATTGGTTGTTTCAAATCCCGAAATACACCGTGATTTTGATATTACTGCATTCGCCGATGGTGATGGATTGGTAAATATACAGATAGAACCGGACGACGAACTAAGAAATGTATATGTTGAAGCAGCTGCAAGAGTAGGTAGTCATTTTGTCGGCTGGTACGATGAAC
>CAYPXV010000127.1:0-1948 GCA_964414925.1 uncultured Clostridium sp.
TTTCAAAGTTGTAACTAACAATTGGAAAATAGACAGTCATGACCGTTTTGGGATTCTTCTTGTTGCCTGCAAAGACGGAATCGGAAATGTTTCCATAAGGGAGGAGAGAGAATGAATTGTTTATGTTGCTCAAAGCCATTGCATAAAGCTGACGAAAGCGGCTGGCATAAAGCTTGTATAAAAAAATTTTTCAAGACGACAAAACTCCCGGAGATTGAGATTAATGATAAATCGCTTCAAATATTGGCACTTGAAACAACTAATAAGGGACTTACCGTGCCGGGTGTCCAGAAAAAGTTGTCATTACACCTTGAAAGCAGCAGACGTAAATCGAGATTGACACTCGTAAATTACCCAACGGGATACATTCTTAAGCCCCAAGTGGCAGAGTTTGAAGCACTTCCCGAATCAGAACAGCTTATAATGTCAATGGCTGATATAGTGGGAATTTCAACCGTTCCTCACGCCCTTATCAAAGGAGATAATGGGTTTTCATATATAACAAGGCGAGTTGATCGTATTTTTTTAGATGAAAAAGTTGAAATGCTCGCTATGGAGGATTTCTGCCAACTCGATTTAAGATTGACAGAGGATAAATACCGCAGTTCATATGAACGTTGTGCAAAAATAATCAAGCAATATTCATCAAGAGTCGGTATAGATATGGTGGAATTTTATATAAGACTCGTTTTCTGTTTTATTGTCGGTAATTCCGATATGCATTTAAAAAATTTTTCCTTTATCGAGACAGCGGAAGGCTCGGGCGAATATGTTCTTTCGCCTGCATACGATTTACTGCCTGTCAATGCTAATATGCCTGCGGACAAAGAACAGTTTGCACTTGCTATGAACGGAAAGAAAATGAACATTCACAAAGGTGATTTCTTAAAATTTGCCGATACCTGTGAAATAACACGTTCAACAGCGGAAAAACTTATCGACAATCTTGTTAAGTTCACACCGACATGGCTTAAAATGTGCGAAGATTCTTTTCTTACCGATGAATTGAAAGAAAGAATAAAAAGAATAATTTCAGACAGAACGGAAATATTGAAGCGGTAAGGCACGATAAGAGGAAAACCAAAAGACAAACTATCGATAACAGAAACACCACCCACGGTCAAAAGACGCAGGGTGGTGTTCCTGAATTAAAATAGGAGATCTGTTGTTAACTTACTCGAAGTACCAGCGTTCACCGAATGTGATATTGATTGCAACACCGTATTCGCCCGCAAATTCCTCTGCGAGTTCTACGACATATTCATCATAATCGCAGCCTACTCCGATGTGAACGGCATCTGCCAGTTCACCACATACGCCCCAAGCGGTGACGTCTATACCGGCATCTTCAAATGCAGGTACGATAACGTCATCGAGCAATGATTGGCACTCGTAATATGTGTGTTCGGCATACTTATAGACGATGTAGTCCTCATATTCTTTCAGGTAGTTGATGAGACCTTCGGCTTCATCTTCCATACCTTTAACAAGAATTATGCACATCTTTATAGGCTCATTCGTGCCGTCACCCAAATACGGAGCATCGATACCGTATTCACGGTCATTCATGATATAGCTACCTGCAACGTACTCCGCATACGGATAGGAAATTTTACTGTTTAATGAGTCATATTTCTCTATCATTCTGCCTATTTCCGATGCAACAGACTGTCTTTCGGCTATCATATCATAAATTTTCTCGGTTTCGATACGGGTTGAACCGTATGAAAATTCGGGGTATTTTGCGTTCTGCTCGAATGATTTAACGTCATATCCCTTCGGGAACAGCCATGCATCATCGCCCTGCAAAACGGTCTTTACGCCGACTTTAGCGGTGTCCGCCTGAACAAGCAGTGCCGTAGCCGTTAAGCCGATTACCATGCACAATACCAAAAGTGCCACAGTGATTGAACGAAATGTTTTCTTCATGTCGGTTTCCTCCTTTCCT
>CAYPXV010000128.1:0-1892 GCA_964414925.1 uncultured Clostridium sp.
CATACGGCGAAGTCGGAGAATACCAAAAGGCTTTAGAGCTAAGCAAAAAGGCTTACGCATTACGTTGCGAAGTACTTGGCGAAAAGCATCCCGATACGTTAACTTCTTTAGGTAATCTGGCAAATTCATACGGCGAAGTCGGAGAATACCAAAAGGCTTTGGAGCTAAACGAGAAGGCTTACGCATTACGTCGCGAAGTGCTTGGCGAAAAGCATCCGGATACATTAACATCTTTAAGCAATCTGGCAACTTCACACTACAAGGTCGGTGAATATAAAAAGGCTTTGGAGCTAAACGAAAAGTCTTATGCACTAAGATGCGAAGTGCTTGGTGAAAATCATCCCAATACGTTAACTTCTTTAGGTAATCTGGCAAATTCATACGGCGAAGACGGTAAACACCAAAAAGCTTTAGAGCTAAGCAAAAAGGCTTATGCATTACGTTGCGAAGTGATTGGCGAAAAGCATCCGGATACGTTGAATTCTTTATATAATTTGGCAGTTTCATATGCCAACGTCGGTAAGTACCCAAAAGCATTGGAACTAAGTGAAAAGGCATACGCATTAAATTGTGAGGTGTTTGGAGAAAGCAATCCTGTTACTTTGGAATCCTTAAAACTCAAGGAAACCATAAATGAGATAATTAGCAATCAACATTGAGGTTATCGTCAGACTTGTCTTGTCGTTTGTTTATTGTGGCACAGAATAACTTAACATTAAAGATCTATTCGAATGTTACTGCGTTAACTGCAAAACGATAATACATCGAAATATAAAAGTAAAAAGAAATGCTCCTCTAATTCCGGAAATATACAAATCACCTTTTACCAACAGGGCGATTTTACACGCATTACACGTATTTGATATAAAAATCCGCACGGGTTTAGCTGCTTATACTGGACAAATTTCGGGAATCGTGCTATAATAGTATATGGTTGGAATTAAGCTCCGTGTAGATGGAGCAGGCACGAAATAATTATCAACCGAAGAAGGAAAGAGAAAAGGAGAAAAGAAAAATGCAAGAAAAACAACTGATTTTGTGGATTAAAGCAGCGGGGGTACGTGCGATAAAGACCGTAGCCCAGGCTCTTGCCGCCGCCATAGGCACAAGTGCGGTGTTGAATGAGATTGACTGGTCGCTTGCACTGGGCACTGCGCTGGTTGCCGGGATTCTGTCATTGCTTACGAGTATAGGCGGACTTCCCGAATTGAAAACCGAGTTGAATTGAGCAAAGTTATATTGTATCAGCCGCAACATCTTGTGCCCGAAGGGAATATGTGAATACTATTTTTGAAAAAAGCCGCTTGCACTCAAGGTCAAAAATTGTTAAAATATGATTCCCCTTATTTCTGCGGAATTGATTCGCAGTGCGTCGGGCAAATCGTGTAAGGCTGTACATTGGAGGTTTAGTTTTGTATTCTACAAGCGTATTATGGGAAAAAGCAATCGAAATAATCAAACGTGATCTAACCGAGGCAACATTTCGCAACCTCGTTTCCGGGCTTAAACCCGTGCGCATCGAAAACGGCGATACCCTCATTTTGGATATAAGCTCCAACCCACCGCTCGGGCTCGATGTCAGTCGTACATCACTTAATAACATATATAAAACCAAAATTGAAGATGCCCTACATTCGGTTTCCGGCGTGGATTATAAAATCAAATTGGCCGTTAACAGTGAAAAACCGTTGTTTGAGAAAGAAGAATTACAAGGCATACCCTGTCCTACCCTGATTCAGAGATATACCTTTGAATCGTTCGTTAAGGGCAGTTCAAACAGCTTCGCCTGGGCAAGCGCCGTTGCTGTTGCCGATAATCCGGCAAAGGCATATAACCCTCTTTATATTTATAGTGACGTAGGTCTCGGTAAAACCCACCTTATCCATGCCGTT